>JAPUHZ010000325.1 GCA_027297485.1 Deltaproteobacteria bacterium | reverse complement strand
ATTTTTTTCTGAACGGATTGAACTGATGCTTGGTGTCGTATTTCTAATGGCCCTTCAGTCCACTTTTTTCAGTCCTGCCAAATACGGGATCCTACCCGAGATGGTTCCCGATAGGGATCTCTCGCGGGCCAACGGGCTTTTAGAGATGAGCACATTCCTGGCCATCATACTGGGAACCTGGCTCGGCGGCGAGATGTTGGCTGCGTGGAAAGACCGGCTGGGGCTGCTTGGTCTTGTCCTGGTTGGGATTGCTATTGTCGGGACCATCACCAGTCTGGGGATATTAAGAGTTCCTCCCTCCGGAGCCCAAAAGTCGTTTCAAATAAACCCCTGGGCTCAGATCGGGAGTGGTATTAAGCGGCTTTACGCAGAGAAGACCCTGTGGTTCACGGTCCTGGGGATCTCTTACTTCTGGTTTTTGGGGGCCTTGATACAACTGGCCATTATCCTCCTTGGCAAGGAAGTCATGGGGCTGGATTCCCGGTGGGTAGCACGACTGGGAGCATTCCTTGCTATTGGGATCGGCATCGGCAGCCTTGCGGCCGGCCGCCTCTCCGGAGACAAGGTGGAACTGGGACTCGTGCCCCTGGGTTCGATCGGTATGGGAGTTTTTTCACTCCTACTTTGGTGGTCCGTTTCTTCCTATTCCCAGGTGGCAATGTCACTTGTCTTCCTTGGGTTCTCAGGCGGGCTATTCATCGTTCCCTTATTTGCTTTACTTCAGCAAAGGAGTCTAAAGGAGGAGAAGGGCCAGTTGATCGCTACTACTAATTTCCTGGGCACCTTGGGGGTCCTGCTTGCATCCGCAGCGCTCTGGGGGTTTCGGGATTTGCTCCAAATTCAGGCAGACCGGATCATCCTGATTTTTGGGCTTCTCACGCTTGCGATAACGGTTTACATCCTAAGCATTCTGCCTGATTTTCTGATCCGATTTACTCTCTGGATGCTCACCCACACCATTTACAGAATCCGCATAGTGGGGCAGGAGCATGTGCCCTTCCGCGGGCCGGCGCTGCTGGTATGCAATCACCTCTCTCATGTGGACGCACTCCTTGTGGCTGCATGTGTCCAGCGGTTTATCCGCTTTATGGTCTACCGGCCCTATTACGAGATAAAGGCCTTTCACTGGCTCCTTCGCCTCATGAAGGCAATCCCGGTCTCAGGACGGAATCGAAAAGAAATTCTCGAATCGCTCGAGCGGGCGCGTGAGGAGCTACGTGAGGGCCATGTGGTTTGTATCTTCGCCGAGGGAGCAATCAGCCGCACAGGACAGCTGCTTCCATTTAAGAGGGGTTTCGAGAAGATCGCTGAGGGGATGGACGTGCCCGTTATTCCGGTTTATTTGGATCGGCTGTGGGGAAGCGTTTTCAGCTTTAAAGCTGGCCGCTTTTTTTGGAAGTGGCCTGAGCGGATTCCCTATCCCGTGACGGTCTCATTCGGCGCCCCCTTGCCGTCCACCGTTAAAACCTATGAGGTCCGGCAGGCAGTTATGGAGTTGGGAAGCGAATCGGTGTCGTATCAAAAAAACCAGCAGGATCTTCTGCATCTGAGGTTTATGAAGAGCGCAAAACGCCGTTGGTTCTCGTTCTGCATGGCCGACTCGACGGGCAAAAAGCTCACTTACGGGCAAGCGCTGGTAGGCAGCCTTCTGGTGTCGCGTTGGATTGCCAAGGGGTACCCGAAAGACGCCATGGTCGGGCTCCTGCTTCCCGCCTCGGTCGCTGGGGCACTGGCAAACATCGCCGTGCTTTTGGCGGGCAAGGTCCCGGTCAATCTCAACTTCACGGCCGGACGAGAAGCCATGACCTCGGCCATCGAGCAGTGCGGCATCCGGACAATCATAACCTCCCGAGTGTTTCTTGCCAGAGCGAAAGTTGAGGAAATGGAAGGGATGGTCTTCCTTGAAGAGGTGATGAAACAGATCACGCCATTCCAAAAGGCCCTGACCGCGCTCACAGCCCTCCTGTTTCCCTCGCGACTCCTCCAGGCCCTCTATAGTGATGGGAAACAAAATCCCGACGCCCTCGCCACGGTTATCTTCTCCAGCGGTAGCACCGGGGCGCCCAAGGGGGTGATGCTGTCTCACCACAACATCCTTTCCAATATCGAGGCGATAGCCCAGATTTTTTGGGTGACCAAGAAGGACCGGATGATGGGGGTGCTGCCGTTTTTTCATTCCTTTGGATTCACCGGCACACTATGGCTCCCTCTTATTTCCGGATTTGGCGCGATTTATCACCCCAACCCGATGGACGCCAAGACCATCGGTGAGATGGTTTCCAAATACAAGGCTACACTTTTGATCAGCACCCCCACGTTCTATGCGGCGTATATTCGCAAGTGCACGGCCGAAGAGTTTTCCTCGCTGCGTCGTGCCATTGTCGGGGCCGAGAAGCTGCGTGATCCGATTGCGAAAGCCTTCAAGGAAAAGTATGGGCTGGATCTCCTGGAGGGATACGGGTGCACGGAATTGGCGCCGGTGGTCTCTGTGAACATGCCCGATGTAGAAGAGGGGCTGGAGCGCCAGACCGGACTCAAACCAGGTACGGTCGGCCATCCCATTCCGGGCGTTGCCGTAAGGGTCGTGGACCCGGACACGGGCGAACCGTTGCCCTATGGCCAAGAAGGGCTGCTCCTGGTGAAAGGGCCCAACCAGATGATCGGCTATCTGGGCCAGCCGGAGTTGACGGCGGAGGTCTTGCGGGACGGTTGGTACGTCACCGGAGACATCGCCTCAATAGATGAAGAGGGCTTCATACGAATAACAGACCGTCTCTCCCGCTTCAGCAAGATAGGAGGTGAGATGGTTCCGCATATTAAGGTGGAAGAGGCGACCAATCAGATTCTAGGGGATCAGTGCTGCGTGGTTACAGCCATTCCCGATGAGCAGAAAGGCGAACGGCTAGTTGTCCTCTACGCCCACAGAGACGTTACTCCCGAGGAGTTGTGGAATCAGTTGTCTAAAACGGATTTACCAAAGTTATGGATCCCTAAGAGAGAGAATCTTTATTGCATTGACGCTATCCCTTTGCTCGGGACAGGGAAGGTGGACTTGAAGAAGGCCAAGATGATGGCAATGGAGAGAGCGGGCGGATAAGTTGAGATCTTCCTCCTCCTGGCGTTGCAAGAAGAGCGTGCGCATGATAAAAGCGGGACCACTTGGGATGGGAGGTATTAGATGGGCTACGAAAAGCTGGCGGAAAAATCTTTGCAGGATCAAATTCTCACGCGAGAAGAAATGAGAGAAGTACTCAACGCGCCTGAGGAGCGCTTGCCTGAACTTTTAAGTGCCGCCTTTAGAGTGCGGCACCATTACTTCGGTAAAAAAGTCCAGATCCATGTCCTGCAGAATGCCAAGAGCGGACTCTGTCCGGAAGACTGTCATTACTGTTCTCAGTCTTCGATATCGGAGGCATCTATCGATAAATATCCCCTATTACCCAGAGAAAGGCTCATCGAGGGGGCGATCAAAGCAAAAGCGGCCGGTGCTGTGAGGTACTGTATGGTGAACAGCGGGAGGGGCCCCACTGACAAAGAGATAGAAGAGATGGCTGAGGTGGTGCGGGAGATCAAAAGCAAGGTGAAGATCAACATCTGTTGCTCCCTCGGCATCATGAGTGAGGCGAAGGCCAGGATCCTCAAAGAGGCGGGCGTAGAGAGAATCAACCACAACCTCAACACCAGCCGGCGGCATCATCCCAACATTTGCACGACTCACAGCTACGAAGATCGAGTAGGAACCGTAAAAAACGTCAAGGCCGCCGGGCTTTCCTCTTGCTGTGGCGGCATCATCGGCATGGGGGAAACGGACGATGATATTATGGATTTGGCCCTGGCGCTAAGAGAACTGGATGTAGATTCCATTCCCGTCAATTTTCTCCACTCGATTCCCGGAACTCCTTTCGAAGGACTGGAACATCTAACACCGCAAAGGTGTCTGAAAACTCTTTGTCTCCTCCGCTTCATCAATCCGAGCAAAGAGATCCGAGTCGCCGGAGGCCGGGAAGTGAACCTGCGCTCGCTTCAGCCCATGAGCCTCTATCCAGCCAACTCCATCTTTGTCAATGGTTATCTAACCACGTCCGGCCAGAGGGCTACGGAGGCGCATCGCATGATCGAGGATTTGGGCTTTGAAATCGAGGAATAGAGACAATAGGCATCAGTAAAACCAAAGACCTTCCTCTATAGCCTGCCTGTCAAGCCGTTAAGGCTGGCCAAGGTGGGCTAACTTAAAACATCCTTATCGGATACTATCTCTCAAAAAAAAAGGGCCACAGGACCTGGCAGCTTTTTTCTCTGATGGCCACTTGAGGCTCTGGAATACGGACGTGCACGGGGAGTCATCATGGGTAATTTTGAGTTCAATGTTTTTTCGTAGGCGAGCCTCTCCACCCTTTTAGCTTTCAAACGTTCGCAGTTAGCTCGACACGGTAAGGACTCTCGTGCACTTTTGTCCCCTCAATCCTTTCTCTAAACTAGGCGTTCAGTAAGTAAGCAGAAGCCTGTCTGCAACGACTTCGCCTTCGAGCGTTTGGCCGTTCATCTGAAAACGCCTTAACATCGAACGTCCACAATCGATAAAGACTTCCCGTTCGAACAGGTCATCAGGAATCGGCAATTCGCAAACCAGATTCCCCGAGCGCTTCGATCCGTCGATGCTCACAGCAATATTCACGCCGCGTGCTTTGCACCGTGCGATAGCTTCGAAAAGCTTAAGGAGTGAGAACGACTGTGCACCATAGAGGATCGCTTGGGTATGGCTGTACGGCGGATCACAATAAATCATATCCCCAGCTTCGGCTAACTGCATCGCCTCCACAAATTCTATGTGATAGAAAGCCGTACCCTTGGTTCGCCGATGCCAGACATCTACGCGCTGAGCGAAACTCTTCGGAGAAATCGGATCATGTACTCCACATGGCGTCGAAATATAGCCGTCGGCCTGTCTGAAGCGCACCACGCCTCCGTAGCAGGATCGGCAAAGGAAGAGCAAGTCAGCGCCGTTAGGACTCGCATTGTACGAAGCTTTGATCTTTTCGTACATTTCCACTTTGTCACCGTTCCGCATTAAATCCCACCTCTCCGCATACCAGCGTTTCAGTGTCTCAGGGGAATCCTTCAGGGTCTGCCAAATCTCAACCAACGGTCTGAATGAGTCTGAGGCAATGGCCCTGTTCGGCGCTAGGGTTGCCAAAACTCCGCCGCTGCCGATAAAGGGTTCGAAGTATGTTCCGAATTCCTGCGGAAAGTATGCAGCGATTTTATGCGCAACGCGCTGCTTGTTACCCACCCATTTTAACAACTGGCTCGTGAACGGTTCAATAGAACGTAACTCTGGCTGATGGAATAGCTGGATCTGCATAGTTTTTATATCTTACGCGTCAACTGGAAGACACAACCAACACCTATCCTATTTTGGGATATTTGTCAAAGTTGGTGTAGGCTTGCCCTCCGATGCCAAAATCTATCTTTTCTATCCAACAAGAGCAACTTCAAGAGGTGCTACGGCAGGTTCGTGTCGATGCTGGACTAACGCAGAGCGACTTGGCGAAGCGCCTGGGCCAGCCCCAGTCGTTCGTGAGTAAATATGAGTCGGGCGAGCGGCTGTTGGATTTGGTTGAGCTGCGTCGCATATGCAAAGCGGTCGGGATCTCGTTGGTTGATCTCGTTCGCAAATGGGAGAGCTCGGTCGAGTGAGGCCCGACACCCGTTTCCTTAAACAGCCCAAACATTTTTGGGCCAGTGTTCGAACAATCAGCCAGCACATAGGCTACACGGTCAGGGGCGCTGGTGAGATCAAAGTGCCAACCGTCGCGGAGATCACCAATACCTTTGAGGAGCTAAATCTTAGCACAAAACACGTAGTTGACGGTAACGGCAAGTCCACGGAGTTTGGCCAACTGCTGGCTGCCTACTTTCAGCATAGGGCGAATGTCCTCAACAAATTCGTTGAACCGCGGCTCATGGACGCTAAGCGAGCTAAAGCAGAGTTCGGGAAACTTCGGCGTCAACTACGCCCCCAATGTCCGTTGCCGATGAATAAGCAGAAAGGCAAGAAGAAAGCTCCCGCTTTTTTGACGGGCATTGTCAACATGTTAATCGAGGCGAATGCAGCAGGAATGGAATGTTGCTATGATCCCCGAGAATTGACCACAATTACGCGTGGTCGTGTTCCAGTTCGCACGCTTGCGCGTCGAATAGACGGTGCCTTCCCAAGCACCATCAACCCCATTGCGGTATGGGAGATCAAGGAGTACTACTACACCACGACTTTCGGCAGCCGCGTCGCCGATGGAATTTACGAGACGCTTTTAGACGGTATGGAACTTGAGGAACTCCGTGAGCAAGAAGGGATCGAAATTAAACATTATCTCATGCTTGATGCCCATTATACTTGGTGGGACTGCGGGCGCTCATACCTTTGCCGTGTTCTCGATTTGCTGCATATGGGCTACGTCGATGAGGTGCTGTTTGGTGTGGAGGTGATTGAGCGGTTGCCGTCCCTCGTGAAGAAATGGGTCAAAGTGGCTCAGCAGCACACCAATAGGAAATGAGGAGCGAATAAAAGCAATAGGCAAGAGTTGAGCAACTTCTTACTAATGCACCTGTTGCCTCGCGCCAATTGTTTTCTGTAGGCTCCACCCTGTCTCTATCTCGGTTCACTTCCACATCGTGATCAGCAGCACCCCGGCGATGATCAGACAGACCCCAATGACGATGTGAATGGTTATCCGTTCTACATCTCTCAGGAAGAGGGCACTCAAGGTCAAGGCAAAAAGGGGACCGGTGCTGCTGATTGGAATGACCACTGTAACCTTCCCTAGGGACAGGGCATAATAGACCGAGACCATGGCCAAGCTTACCGCTACTCCTGCCGGCAGGTAAAAGGGCAGGCACTCCTTGGTGAGGAGCAGGCTCTCCTTTCTTTTCCCTGAGATCCAAAGCGTCAAGAGCGTGACCACGAGCGAGGAGGTAGCGGTGACCGCGGCGGCTAGGAACGGGTGGGGAATAGCTCCCAGTCCGAATTTACGCAGGATCTGTGAGAAAGCGCCAAGGAGAGAAGCCAAGAGCGGGTATAGGATGTACAGGAAACGGATTTCTCGTAGAGAGCCGCCGCGATGGGAGAGAAGAGTGATGCCGGCAATGATTAGAAGGATAGCGCATAAAATGGGCAGGGTCATCCGCTCGCCTAGGAGGAGGACGGCTAGGACCGCGCTGAACATGGGGGTGGTGGCGCGGATTGGGGAGGTGATGGCTACCCCCAGGGTCTCAATGCCCCTATAAGTGAGGAAACGGGTTAAGCAGGGTTGAAAAAGACCAACGATGACAAAGATAAGGATTCCGGATCTGGCAAGAAACCCAAGAGGCACGAAGAAGATCGAGACGCCCCAGAGGAGGACCATGTTGATGGCGAGGCTAGTGATCAGGGCGGTGGCGGGGGTGGAGTAACTGAGCCCTTTTTTGATCAGCACGTTGTGCAGAGCGAAGCAAAAGGCGCTGAAGAGGGCAAAAAATTCGGCGGGCATGAGATCCCTTAGCCTATACAGGCTGTTGGGAAAAAGAGCAATAAAGAAGGAAGTGCTTTAGCAAGTCGGGAAATGGAGAAGATTTTTGTCCAAGGAGAGCATAGGGAAATGGCTCACATTTTGGGTTACTAGATTCAGTCCCTCTATGACCGCCGTGGCGCCAATCAGGGCATCCTCCAAATGAAGAGTTATTCCCTGGCGAGAAAATTGACAAACGTACTGCCCTGCCATATCGGCGGTCGAACTCTCGACTGGGACGGTGATGAAGTAATCCAGAAGCGTTTTTGTCTCTTTCTCTTCTTGTGGATGGCACCCGGCGTAAACTTCGGCCCGGGTTATGGTTGAAATCGCAGGTAGACTCTGATCCAAAAGCCCATCCAGATAAGCCCAGTAAGCATCAAAACTCCGAAGAAGCCCGATGATAAAATTTGTGTCCAGCAGGCAGCTCATCCCATTAGGCGGCTTTTCATAGGTCTATACCGAGCAAAATCCTTAGGTCTACGGAGATCGGGATGATACCTTTCCTTCCATATAGGTTTGAGTCTGAGTCTCTTCAGTCCGGCGACGGCAGCCTGCCGGTCCAGCTCCCGTTCTACCGCTTCTTTAACCACCATGCTTCTCTTCCCGGTGGGGATTCTTTCTAGTCTCCTGACCAACTCTTCGGGAAGCGTAAAGGTCACCTTCTCCACCGCCATTGGGATTACCTCCTTTATCGGTATAGGTATACTGATACCAACTCAATGTCAAGTTCCAAAGCAAGTCTGATCGGGCTTGGATAGTAGAGAAAAAAACGCGCTAAACCCAGTAAGCTATGGGCTCTTTGCAGACCGCAATCATATCAGTTACTGAAAGCCTCATCCGACTCCGCCCCGGGCCTTGGCTTCCATGCCAGCGAGTAATACTCACCCCGATCTCTTGCCCACGGGTCGAACACATTGACGACGCTCTCCAGCTCTGCCGCCAATTCCGGCATCGTCCTTTGCAGGACCCTCTTTAAGGGAGAAACCTCCTGTCGGTGACCGTTTGGCTCCCCCTTCTCCATAACCTTTCCGTCCGGGCCATTGTCATTGACCCAATTCACTCCTAAATGCGTATAGAACTCCGGGCGGAAACTGGATGTGAAAAAGCGGTCACTGAACAGTCGACGGGACGCGTTGAGGATAAATACCACAAACTGCGTTTCTGAAATGGCAAATCCATGTGGCCGCGTCGAACCCGCCAACCATCCCACCACCGTATCGACATCTTCGATGTTGTCCACCATCGTTCCGTCGGGGTGTCCCAGACAATCGTTGATCGGCGAACCATCCTCGTTCACCTGCGATACAGCAATCACTTTGGACGCGTCGCATTTATGTTGCCCGTAAACCTCGCGCAAAATTTTGACTGCCTTCTCTTGCTCGACTCTCGCGGGCGAGCCCTCAGGCAAGCGTTTGTCAACAAAGTCACCGAAGCTTGTCAGTTGCTTGAGGCCGTACTGCCTGCGAAACTCATTGAAGCGGGGAACGCCCCGCTCGCGATCTCGAATAAGATCCAGGGCAGCCACATCGATCTTGGAGTTGAGGCGACGCATGAACAAGTTCTGGAGAAATTGGGCGTGATTATGCAGCGTGAGAGATCCTAATCGCTGACGACCCATACTGAGTGCCCAATTCGCCAGACCTCTGCCGTGCATTTCCTTAGTCGCTCCGCCCCGAAATGTCTTCACCACTGGAATCTTGTTCCTGATTACATTTGGATCATTTTTCCATTCTCTATATTCGATCAGATCGGGCAGGAGGGGGTGCAATCGATAGACAGTGATAAACTCCTCCGGGAAATTAAACGGCGAGCCGAAGTGATTGATTCCGCCGTTTACGTGGTCTGGATTGGTGAGGTCCCAGACATCCTTCTTCCAGATCCAGAGCTTGAGCTTGGCAAACCACGTATCATCCTCATAAACGTGGCTCCCTAGCCCAACGATTCCGGGCCCAGATGCGAATACGGAATACCACTGCGTCGCCTTCTTGACCTCCTCTGATTTGCCGAAGTTTTTGACAACGATGCGCTCAAGCGCTTTTGATACGAGGGGTTTATCTGCAAAAAGGCCGTTCCAATTTGCGTTCATCCCTCGGTACAAGGGCTCGTTATAAAGCAGTTGCGGTGTCCATTCGATCGTGTGTATTTTGGCGATTTCTGCAGAGACCACAAGCCTGGCTACCTCGAACAACTCATCCGGTGTCACGTCTTTATACCGGATGACCTCGTTGGGCCTCTCCGGGTTTCGAAGTCCGGAGTCGGCGTCGGGCGTTTTTGCCGTCTCGGCTCTGAAGGTATCAACGAACACATTGTGCTCTCTGGCGAAGAGATTATGGTAGAAGCTAAGGCCGATCGTCCAGTTATCCGGGAATGCCGTTGCCTCCTGGCCGGCCCAGGCGGGGTTGATGGGATCACGTCTCTCAAATAAGGGTAGGTAACCCTGTTTCTCTCCTGGTCCCGCCCTAGCTCCCCGTTGTACCAACAACAGCTTGGCCCTATCGTTCGGATCTCTTTTCACCCTTTTGCGTGACGTTTCATCGTATCCGTAGATCTGGGAAGCATCCCACCAGGCGGTAACAGTATTCTTAAAGGTCTTGGGTGCTCTCGTTAGATACTCTTTTCCTTTATGAACAAATTTGCCGGGTTCGCTGTCTTCGGCAATATACGCCTTATCCATCCTGTCGTCGGGGCGGCATCCCAATTTGTCAACATCCTCTTGCGTCAAAGGTTTTTGGACGTTTTCAACCAGTTGCATCGCACAACCCACCTCCATCTTCTCAGATTGGTTGTGCCCTTCCTCCAGGTGGGAAAACCAATCGTGGTTCATGAACTGAATCCAAAATGCCGCAAGAACATTGAAAAAGGGCGCTTTCTTGTAATCACAGTGCCCCTCCTTTGAGTAACCGGCCAGTCCGTAGCCCTCCCGGCATTTGTCGGATTGCGACTGCGCCCTGGTGAACAGTTTCCTGCTGATCACCTGTGGATCCGGCTTCAAGAGGCCCACCCGATTACCATGCCGATTTCTGATGAGCTCCGTCCTACTCAGCCTTGGGAAGGTTGATTCCAATTGGACATTTCTGGCAAATAACTGATTGGTGGATCCCATCAACGGATTCCTAATGTCGTTGCAAATCCCTGTCAGGGTCCGATGCCGTATGAGTTTTCCCTTGCATAGTTGATCTTCATCTCCCCCCACGTCTTGATAATGAAGATGGTCTTTAGGAAGTCGCATCTCCTTCCACACTTTCAACGAAGGCCCGTCGACGCCACCTTTGCCTTCTATGTATTCCTCATACGTATTGTTGTCGAAGAGGTTGAATTTGATCAGCTCGATCCGCTCGTACTCTAAATCCAAAAGAGCGCCATCTATACCACGTCCATTAGGACTCAAATGCCCGGTGCTTTTGATAATGCCTGGAGCTTTAGAGCTGGCGTCGCCCGCTGCGTAATAGTTTGCCCAGTCAAGCCAAGGCGTGTCTCTGTACTTGACGGCCTTTTCTCCTCCCCGGCACTGGGCGGTGTACTCCTGAACCTTGCCTACGAATCGGTTTTCTCTATGGTTGGAAATGGCCCGAAACCCGGACTTAACAAGTTTTGCACATGCTGCTATGGATTTTGGGTCTTCCTTGATCGCACCTGAGTCGGGCCGGTCACAGCCTACAAAAAGAAACGTCGCAATGAGCAAGACGGAACAAGCTTCTTTTCTCATTTGTGTCCTCCTTGCGGGAAGCTTACGGAACCAGCCCCCATTTCCGATGTGAGAGAGTTCGGGTTATTGAGCGCACCCCCGAATTTAGGCCATTCAAAACTAGGAGATTTGGCTTTACGCGGTCAGCACCTGCACACCTGCCTAGGAAACTCGCTTTGCTACAGCCTGGTCTTTCTCTCTTGCTGCAAAGTATTTATGTCGGGAGTGGGCTCTGCCATTTGTCCCACTGGAAGAGGTGCGTGCAAATCTTACCACAAATTTAGTCGTCATCACCGAACGAGTCATCTTCCTCCGGCTCAGGCCCGATACGGAAAGTATTTTTTTCACCAGTTGGCTTCCGGCCTCCAATCTGGTGCGAGGGCCTGCCATTAAGGACAGCCGCCAAGTCCCGCATGAGCTTCGTGTTTTTACGATAACCAGCATGGCTGTCAAGCAACGTGGTACAATCCAACTGAAAGGCATCTTTCGGTAAGCGGCTGGATCGTTCGGCCCCGTTCAGGCCCAGGCGACCATCATGGTTTAAGAATGCTGAGATTCCCAAAACAGGATCTAGCCGGTAAAAATACGAGGTTAGACGGTTCGTTTCACGCAGGGCTTGGCGCCCATCCTGTCCCCTCTCCAAAGAATTATTGCTGACATCAGCCGCAAAGAATGTCATCTCATCAACGAGATAAGCACCTGGCTGTGCTTCTGGGATTGCGTCGATGCGCGAATAATCGGCCAATGCTCGAATGAGAAGATGGGCACCCATGCTGTGAGTATTGACATGAAGTTTATTTTGGTCCAGGAGAGGGCGAAATTTCGTGAGGAAGTTGAGGAGAGCCGTGGTAGCATATTCCACCTGCTCCTTGTCCCCAAAGTACCTATACCATTCACCATAGCTCGGCCAGGTAAAGCCTATAATGTTTCCGTGAAACCCTTCACGACGGATTCTTCTTCCAAAATCCAGGTAGGCCTTGCTAACATCCTCAAAGTCATTGTTGAAACCGTGAATCAGGAGAAGCGTATTCTTGTCCCTTGGGATATCCTCTAATCCCCGTTTCTTCGCTTCTTTTCCCTTTGAGGCTTTTTTGAACTCGTAGACGGCGTATTTCCCTTTTGGCATTCTCCCGTGCCCAAAGGTTCCGTCCTTATTCCGCCTTCTTGTGTTAATGAGAAACATGTCCGTGCTTTACAATGCCCCTCAGCTCCAACTGCCAAGATCGTTCTTCCAAAAATTCTCCCGCCATAATATGCTAGACTCATTTGCTCTTTTATTGCAAATACAGTCTGAATTTGCCAAACATAGACTAGGGCATGATGAGGACGAAAACCGCTATTATCTCTATTCAAGATTTGACTACTGAGGCCATCCCGACATTGAGCCAGGCTTTTAAGGCTGTTCCAGGAGTCCAGAGCGTCGATTTCAGTTTAGAGCGGAGCGTGGCGGTTATAGAGTTTGACCCGAAACAATCTAATATCGATAGCTTCCTACGCGTAATTCTAAAGACAGGTTACAAATTGGGTTAAAAGGATCAAGGGACAAGAGTTGGGAGGACCTTTTGAACCTTTTAACTCTTAAACCCGTTATCCTTATTTAAGTTAATTTCCCGCTACGATCATACGGGAGATCTTTGTGGTTGGAGCGGAGATTCTTTCCCTCATCTCAAGGTCATTGCCCACCATTTCGATATTGAGCAGCATCTCCTTGAGATTCCCGGCAATCGTAACCTCCTCGACCGGGTAAGCCAATTCACCCTTATCGATCCAGAGACCTACAGCGCCACGCGAGTAGTCACCCGTGATAAGATTGACTCCAAAGCCGATCAACTCGGTTACATAAAAGCCCTCTTCTACCGAGGCGATGACCTCCTGCGGGGTATGGATTCCGGGAGAGAGATAAAAATTCGTCGGCGCCACCCCGGGAGGCTCTCCCACAGATCGGGCGGCATTTCCGGTGGATCGATAGCCCAGTTTTCGGCCGCTATATGTGTCGAGGAGATAGCTTTGCAAGAGACCCTTATCCACAACTGTTTTTTTTCTGATGGGGAGACCTTCGCCATCAAACGGCTTGGAACCGAGCGCAGCGGGGATCATCCCATCATCGACCACCGTAACCAGCTCCGATGCGATCTTGGCTCCGAGCTTCCCCATCAAAAAGGAGGCATTTTTATAAAGAGAGTACCCAGAAAGAGCCCGAGAGAGTTGGCGCATGAGACTCCCGGCAGTTTCAGGATCAAAGACCACGGGGACCTCTCGGGTCTTGATCTTGCGCGCCCCCAACCGTCTCAACACTCGTTGAGCAGCTTTTTCGCCTACGGCCTCGGGAGATTCGAGGCGGGAGAACTTGCGCTGCGAGGAATACCAATAGTCGCGCTGCATCGATCCGTTGAGCGCGGCCACAGGAACCACCGAAAGGCTAAAGGTCGATCCTCGATACTCACCGGAAAAGTCGTGACTGTTGGCATAAATCACGTGATTGATCTGGTTGGAAAACTCCGCCCCTTCGGAGTTGATAATGCGGGGATCAAAACTGAGAGCCCTTTTCTCAGCCTCAAGGGCCAGACGCGTCTTTTCCTCTACTGATACCCTGCGGGCGCTATCATCGAGGAGATCCAGATCGGGGAAGGTTCGGGCAAGATCTTTCTCATCCGGCAGGCCACTATACTTGTCCTGTGCCGTGGAGCGGGCCATCGTGCAAGTATCGTCGACCAACCGCTCGATGGAACCTTTGGAAATATCCGAAGTTGAGGCCGTGGCAGAGCTCGAGCCAAAAAAAAGGCGCAGGCCCAACCTCTTCTCCTGGGCCTGACTGATCTTTTCAACTTCACTCAGACGCACGGCGACAAAGAAAGACTCACTCTCCACCATCACCACATCCCCTTGGGAGGCCCCCTTTGCTCTTGCCTGAGCCAAGATATCGCGGGCCAGTTCCTGACTTAAATCCAGACGATCCATCATTAACTCGTGTAATCGTTATTTATGGATTGGTTATTCGCGTATTCGTTATTTGTGTATTCGTTGCTCGATTAACCAGTACACTAGTCAACGAATAACAGTTTTTACCGTGTGGTGGTTCCCCCCACCGTAAGTCCATCGATCTTGATAGTCGGAAGACCTACCCCGACAGGAACAGTTTGTCCATCCTTGCCGCAGGTTCCGATCCCTTCGTCCAACTTGAGGTCTGTTCCCACCATGGATACCCGCGTGAGGACATCGGGACCATTACCGATCAGAGTGGCCCCTTTCACCGGACGGGTCACTTTCCCATCTTCGATGAGATAGGCCTCACTGGCAGAAAAGACGAACTTCCCGTTGGTGATGTCTACCTGACCGCCGCTAAAGGCCACCGCATAGAGGCCTTTTTTCACAGAACGGATGATATCCTCCGGGGGAGTCTCGCCGGCGAGCATAAAGGTATTGGTCATCCGGGGCATGGGAATGTGGGCATAGCTCTCGCGCCGTCCATTGCCAGTGAGCGGCATCTTCATAAGAGTAGCATTCAGGCGATCCTGAAGATAACCTCTGAGTATGCCATTCTCAATCAGAACGGTACGGTGGGTCGGGGTCCCCTCATCGTCTAGATTGAGAGAGCCGCGGCGGGAGGGAATCGTCCCATCGTCCACAACGGTGCAAATTTCTGAGGCGACTTGTTGCCCGATCCGATCCGTAAATGCAGATATCTTCTTCCGATTGAAGTCAGCCTCCAAACCGTGACCGATAGCCTCGTGGAGCAGGATACCGGGCCAACCCGATGCCAAGACTACATCCATCATGCCCGCTGGGGCATCCTCGGCCTCAAGGTTGAGAATCGCCTGCCGCACCGCCTCGCGGGTGTAGCGTTCATAGTCCTGTTTCTCGGTAAAAAAGCCGAAGTCGACCCTTCCGCCACCGCCGTAACTGCCCACCTGCCGGTTCCCCTGTTGTTCCGCAATGCAGGTAATATTGAGGCGGGTAAGCGGCTGAATATCCCCCACAACCCACCCCTGAGAAGAGGCTATGAGCACGATCTTGTGCTCGCTTGCAAGCGAGACAAAAACATTCTTGATTCTAGAGTCCATGGCGCGGGCGAGACGGTCCATCTCGGAAACCAGGGCGATCTTTTTATCCAGAGGAACGTCCCTAGCCGGCCCCTTCACGGGATAGAGATCGTGCGTTGCCGTCCTTTTTCCCCCCACCGGCACAGGGAGTGGTGATACCCGATTCTGCGCGATATATTGGGCAGTGCGAGCCGCCAATTCGAGATTCTCTATTGTGATATCGTCGGTAAATGCGTACCCGGTTTTAGCCTCGGCCAATACCCGGACCCCAACTCCATTAGCCGTGGATTGGGAGGCATTCTTGACCATCCCCTCCTCTAAGCTGATGGCGTCATTGACCTGATACTCGAAATATAGGTCCGCGTAGTCGGCCTTTTTATCCAAGGCCTTGGCCAAGACCTTGTCCAGATCCCTTGAGCTGATGCCGAAGCGGTGGTCAAAGAATGATTCTGCTGGGATTACCTCTTGTGCCATATATCTGTCTCCTTCAGAATTTCTATCATAGAAACCATCTTGCTTTAAAGAGATCTTAGCACATCCCCCCTTCCGCCCAAACCAAAATTATAGTATAGGTACTACTAATAACCGGGCAAATCTACTCGGGATAAATCCAGCGGGACCTGAAGAGAGAATATGGCGAAAAAAATAGTTCATGTGGTGGGGACTGGAACTATCGGGGAGCCCCTTATCGGTATCCTAGCTACCTTTCGTGGGCCCTTTGGGATCGATGAGGTCACCTTCCATAAGCGCACCCCCTTGTCGACGGACCGGTCCAAAGTCACTGCGTTGGGTCAAAAAGGCGCCAAACTCTGTGTCGATAAAGAGCGCTGGCAGAGCTTCAAGAATATGGGAATGAACCCCCACTATGAGGCCGGAGAGGCAATCGATAGGGCCAGTGTGGTGATCGACTGTACCCCCGTTGGGAACGAAAACAAGGAGAAGTATTACAAGCGTTACGCAAACAACGGACGAGGCTTTATTGCCCAGGGAAGCGAGTTCGGTTTCGGCAAGATGTACGCCCGGGGAATTAACGACAAGGCCCTGAACGTAGAGAACGATCAATTCATTCAAGTCGTGAGCTGTAATACCCACAACCTGGCAGTCCTTATCGACACCATCGCCCTAGGTCCCGAAAAGGAGAATAACCTCGAAGCGAGTCGGTTTGTCTGTATGCGCCGGGCCAACGACCTGAGTCAAGAGGGTGATTTTATTCCTGCACCGGAGGTAGGGAAACACGATGATTCCCGCTTTGGCACCCATCAAGGAAGGGATGCCTATCATCTTTTTAAAACGCTGGGCCTGGACCTGGATATCTACTCCTCAGCGCTCAAGATAAATACCCAGTATATGCACACCATCTATTTTAACCTGATGCTGCGTCGCGATGTGAGCATGGATGAGATAATGCGCCGGCTCAGGGCCAACCGAAGAGTCGCTCTTACCAACAAAAAATCAGCAGCGTCTGTTTTCTCCTTCGGCCGGGACCATGGCCTTTTTGGCCGTATCCTAAACCATACCGTCATTGTAACTCAGAGCCTGGCCCTCAGGGGAAACCGAGAAGTAGTTGGCATGTGTTTTACTTCTCAGGACGGAAACGCTCTCCTGAGCAGCATTTCATCCGCACTGTGGTTCCTCTATCCGAATTCCTACGAGGAGCGGCTTGAGCCCCTAAGACCCTATTTTTTCAGCGAGATCTGACAAAACAATAAGATAAAGGGTTAAAGAGTTGAGAAGATTAAGGGATTACCCTTTATCCTTTAATGTTCTTTAGTGAGATCCCCTCAAAGCGTACAGGATCGCCGACTGCGATGCCTTCGCGCCGGGAGAGACCGCCTTTGATCTCGAGCACGAACCGGCTGGGTGCTACAGGCCTGAATGGAGGAAAGAAATCGGTTGACAACTGCCCATGTTTTTCATACTCTTTACCGTAAAGAGTAAAGGAGGCTTTACGTATGCAGGTTAGCAGACTCTCTGCCAAAAGCCAGGTCACTGTCCCCAAGGAGATCCGTGAGATCTTAAAACTTAAGCCAGGGGATATGATCGCCTATGAGGTGCAAAACGGAGCCGTGACCCTCAGGCGTGTGGGACCGTTTGATGCCGCTTTTCATAAGGCGCTCTCCGCCACACTCGACGAATGGGCTACGCCGCAGGACGACGAGGCATTCTGTGACCTATGAGCCTTGGGAGGTGGTTGTCGTTCCCTTTCCCTTCACCGAGAGAGCCGACGCTAAACGTCGGCCAGCCCTGGTGCTCAGCACAAAGGCGTTCAATGAGAATGGGCACACGCTGCTGGCCATGATTACAACCAAGTCTCACCTCCCCTGGCCTGGAGACACAAACATGGAGGAACTTTCCATGGCAGGACTCCAGACCCCCTGCATCGTCCGCCTTAAGGTTTTTACCCTGGATAATAGACTGATTATCCGGCGTAGCGGCCGCTTGTCTGAGAAAGACCGTAAGAACGTAGCGAAATCCATTCGTGTCTACCTGCTCTCGCCCCCCTAAACATACTTTGCCTTAGGTAAATGCATTTGTTTTGGGCGCTGTTGTCTCCGCTTCTCTTCGGAGTGTATGAGCCGCAAGCTGGGAGCATCTACTCCTTCACACCTTCCAGGAAGATCCCCTCAAACCGTACAGGATCGCCGACTGCGATGCCTTCGCGCCGGGAGAGACCGCCTTTGATCTCGAGCACGAACCGGCTGGGCGCAGACACGGATAGTGATGCCGTCGAGAAAGGGACTGTCTTGTGTATGATACCGACAATTTTCCTTTGACCGTCGATAAAGATGATGTCCAAAGAAAGAGGGGTGTTTTTCATCCAAAAGGATTGAGCCTTTTCAGCAGAGAATAGAAACAGCATCCCTTGACCATCCCCCAACTGGCGGCGGTATTGTAGCCCTAGCGCCCTCTCTGCCGGGGTATCAGCAATCTCCACGCGCACGGCAATTTCCTTGCCTCCCTTAGTCGAGATGATGACGCGGGGATCGAACCGGCAGGCAAAAAAGCCGATCAACAATGGCAGAAAACAGACAGTCCATAAGCACTTGACTGGGGAGCCAAGATTAGAGCCCTCGCCCTTTGTCTCTCTGAGGGGGGACTCCCTTGCTCCTGAGCGAAGATTGTCTCGGAGGCGTTGGGAGGCTCTGCGACGCCGAGAAAAAGCAGCATCGATGTCCGAGCGAAGCGAGTTTAGATGCTGCCGGAGGCAA
The DNA here is from genome assembly GCA_027297485.1 of Deltaproteobacteria bacterium. The sequence continues at coordinate 22,788 of JAPUHZ010000325.1, read as the reverse complement.
ACAATCAAGCCTTCCCGCCGCCGAGACACTAGAGCGAGGGGACAAGGGGTGCCCTCTGCGTAAGCTCCAATCGATAATTTCATATCCATACGTTCCTTGAAATTGACCCTATTATGACATATGGCATATGGCAAATAATGCTCCGCCTTTGGCGCATCTCAAAATGAAGATTGCGAAGCGCAAAAATCTAAATCCTACCAGAGAGGTGTTCTCTTTTATTTCAAATTTTGATATTTGTATTTTTTACTTTGCAATGAACGGCCGCTTCCGAGCATGATGACTCCTATTCTACTTACCCTAATTATCCTCTTTGCCTTCGGTATTTTCTTTCACACTCTATACCGCCGCTTCCTTCTCTTGCGGGCCGCGCAGCCTGAGCATCGTTTTGACCGGATCGGTGAAAGAATTTGGAACGTGCTGGTCTACGCCTTTGGCCAGAAAAAATTCCTAAGAGACGAGCAGCCCGCAGGCCTGATGCACTTCGTCATCTTTTGGGGCTTCCTGATCGTCGCGGCTCGTACCCTGACCTTGTTCGGGCAGGGTTACGATCCCCAATTTTATCTTCCCGGACTTCATCCGGACGGCCTGGGAGGCCCCTACCTCCTATTGAAGGATTTGGTGGAGAGCGGCGTCATCGTAGCCGTGCTGATAGCCCTCTATCGATGGCTTTTCTCCCATCCCTCCCGTCTTTTCGGCTTCGAGCCTGCCGAGACTAAACTGGCCCATCAGTCGCATTGGGAGGCCCTGGTCATCCTATTCCTTATCCTCGGCCTAATGGTCACTGACTTTCTCTACGATGGAGGCCGTTTTGCCCTAGAGTCTGACCCCCTGACCCTTAGTGAAAAGAGTTGGGCGTTTGTCAGCAGCGGTGTGGGCCTTTTCATGGGCAGGCTAGACCCTGGCGCTGTAAGGATAGTCAGCAATCTCTCCTGGTGGGCCCATATCTTCATCATCCTTACCTTCTTGAACCTGCTGCCGCGTTCGAAACACTTCCATATCATTACGGCTATTCCTAACGTCTTTTTTCGCAAATTAGAACCGGCAGGGGCCTTAGGCCTTATGGACTTGGAAAGTAGTGAAACTTACGGAACCTCTCACATCGACCAGTTTACCTGGAAGCAGGTCCTTGACATGTATAGCTGTACGGAGTGTGGGCGCTGTTCTGCGGTATGCCCGGCCACCGCCAGTGGCAAAGCCCTAGCCCCCCGCCAACTCCTGCTTGATCTCCGCGACTATCTCTACAGCCAAGAAAAGGAGATCAACCGGGAAAAAAGCCAGGACAAAGACGGCAACGGAGCCGGCGCAAACATCGTGGGTGAGAACCTCATCCATGATGATGTCCTGTGGGCTTGCACTACCTGTCGGGCCTGTGAAGAGGCCTGTCCGGTCCTTATCGAGTTTGTGGATAAGATCGTGGATATGCGGCGCTACTTGATCCAGGAAGAAGCTCGTTTTCCTTCCGAGTTGAATCGCACCTTTAAAGGCATGGAGACCCAAAGTAACCCCTGGGGCATCGGTCAGGAAAACCGGGATGCGTGGGCTGAAGGGTTGGAGGTTCCTCGTCTGCCGGAGCATCCCAACGTAGAATATCTCTACTATGTTGGCTGCGCAGGCTCTTTTGACGACCGAAACAAAAAGAGCACCCTGGCCCTGGTCAAGATCCTCAAAAAGGCGGGCGTCGACTTTGCTATCCTTGGAAAAGACGAGCTCTGCAACGGTGAGACCGCACGCAGAATCGGCAACGAGTACCTCTTTCAAACTATGGCGCGAAGCCTGATCGATATTTTAGAGAAATATGGGGTCAAAAAGATCCTCACCAATTGTCCGCACTGTTTTAACACCTTGAGAAACGAGTACCCCCAGCTCGGGGGAAAATACGAGGTGTCCCATGCCGCAGAATTCGTCCACAGACTTATCAGGGAGGGGAAAATTACCCTAGAACAAGAGCTCCCAAGAAAGGTCACTTATCATGATTCCTGCTATTATGGCCGCTACAACCAGATTTACGACGCGCCCCGTGAGGTGATCCAGGGGATTCGCGGGGCCCAGCTTCAGGAGATGAAGCAATGCCGCCATGATGCAATGTGCTGCGGCGCCGGTGGAGGGTGGATGTGGATGGAAGAACCCAAGGACAAGAGGGTCAATCACATCCGAGTGCAGCAGGCCCTGGAAACCGATCCGGACATTATTGCCGTCTCCTGCCCTTACTGCATGACCATGATGGAGGATGGCTTGAAGGCCAAGGGCATGGACGAAAAGGTCAAGGCGATGGATGTAATGGAGTTGGTGGAGCGGACGATGAAATAGAGCATTGCTATCCGTGATAGCCCAGACGCCTGGATAGCTCGCTCCCCCCTTTGAGGATCAACGGAACCACGTCATTCAGAACCTTCTCGCTGGTCAGACGGTGGGCCGGTCCGGTTATGGCCAGACTACCTACAAGGGTCCGGGTATAATCATGTATCGGCACCGCAACAGACATCACCTCCTCCATAAATTCCCCTTGCTCCACGGCGTAACCGACTTCACTGATTTCTTTGAGTTGGTCGAGAAGGAGCTGACGATCCATTATTGTTTTGTCGGTATAGCGATCCAGTTTCTCAGGGAGGCTTTGGCTCAATCCCTCCTCGGACTCAAATGCCAAATGGACTTTACCCGGGGCGGTGCAGTGCAGGGGGAGAGTCGCCCCAAGCAACGAGACCACACGGACAGCATTCTTTGGCTCCACAAAGTCCAAAGGCACAATCGCCGTTCCTTTTCTTACCGCTACAAAAGAGCTTTCGTTAGCGGACTGAACCAATTCTCCCAGTGTGGATTTGGCCCGGATGAGAAACCCCATTTGGTTAACATAGGTCTGACCCAACTGAAGGCATCTTAACCCCAAATGATAGTTCTCCGTTGTCCTGTTCTGCTCGATATATCCACGTGCCTCGAGGGTTGCAAGAAGACGGAAAACGTTGTTTTTATGCAGCTTCAGTCTCCTGCTCAATTCCGTCACCCCGATCTCATCTGTGCTCTCGTGAAATTGTTCCAGGAGATCAAGAGCATGGGAAACCGATTGGATGACATAATTAGACTTTTCTCTCCGCACCATATCCCCTCCATGCAAAAAATCCCTTGCGCACAATGGGCAAAGGGCTAAAAATGGGTTTGCCAAAAAGGCGTTTTAATTTATCCTAGGGGTGGGAAGTTGTCAAATAGGCAGGGATGGGCATTTTATTTAAAAGGTGTTGCAGGCTTACCCACGGACTATGGCCCGGACTGGTCCACTTGACCTTCCTAGGCTGGAGTGTGTAAACATGAGGTCTGGATGAAAGTTGGTTCAAAGGGTTATTATGGTCTCCTGGCAATGGCTGACCTGGTTCAAAGTTATCCGAGGGACCGGCCCGTTCAGGTGAAGGAAATAGCCCGACGACAGAAAATCCCTGAAGAGTATCTGGGGCAGATTATGGTTCTACTCAAGCGGGCTAACTTAGTCCACGGAACAAGGGGCCCTGGGGGGGGCTATCAATTGGCTCGACCTCCTGAGAACATCCGTGTGAATGAGGTCTTGAAGATCCTCGAAGGCCCTTTGATGGACATTGACCTGAGGAGCCAAAGGAGTCCTTTAGCGTCGTCGAGGGTAGCCCGGAGGCTTATTGAGACCTGGACAAAGGCAGTGGAGGCATCGGAAAAAATCCTCGAGGAGGTGTCTCTGGCAGACCTCTGTAGGCCTGAGGACAGGGCTCAGATGTATTACATTTGATTTGAATATTAGCATACCCCGCGGCTAGCCGTGGGCACATAACCGATGGGGTTTCCAAAGGGGAGAAGCGGCAGCTCTTCCCCCATAGATCTTCCCTTGGGCCGACCACGGGGTTTTAAACCCCGTGGTCGATATAATTTGATTAGAGTTGAACCTCTCTTCCCTTGACCCCTACGGTTCAATAGGATAAAAAACCCTAGTGATGACCCGGCTGGAAATGAAGGTTAATGGCTCGATGTGGCGGTGCTGGCGATCTACCCAGCGCCTGCCCCGTGGCTAGCTCCAGCCGTTTTTCATTAACCGAAGAAAGGCCATAGGCAGACTAACCTATGGCCTTTTTGATTTTATAGGGAAGATGCTTCAACCAACTTTTAAGGAGTTCCGCCGTCTTGCCGAACAGGGAAATTTGATTCCAGTTTATCAGGAGCTCCTCATGGACCTGGAGACCCCACTCTCATTTTTTAAGAGATTGGATAGGGACCGTTATGCCTTTCTGCTCGAAAGTGTAGAGGGAAGCGAGCGTTGGGCTCGTTACTCTTTTTTGGGCACCCGCCCCTTTCTCGTTTTTAAGTCCAGGGGAAAGCACGTCGAGATCATCGAGAACGGAAAGAAGAAAAGCGCCACGGTGGATAGTCCGCTGCAAGTCTTGGAGGGGCTCATGAAAATACACCACCCCGTCACTGTGGAAGGGGTCCCACCTTTTTTCGGCGGGGCATTGGGCTATGTCGCCTACGATGCGGTAGAGGAGTTTCACGATATTCCCTCTTGGGATGCCGGAGATCTTTTTTATTTTCGTCCAGACTCTAGTTGCCTTCGACAACCTCAAGCACACGATCAAAGTAATTGACAATGTCAGGTTGAACGGAAGGACCAACCTTCACAAGGCCTACAATACGGCCACAGCCAGGATTCGAAAATTGATCTCCTCGCTGCAGAAAAAACCAAGGGGGATAGAGGCCAGGGATCTGAGTGACGGAGGACGAAAGAGAAAAACCCGCTCCAATCTGACCCCAAAGGCCTTTCAGGCCGCGGTTCGAAAGGCCAAGGATTACATCGAGGCCGGCGACATCATCCAGGTCGTCCTCTGCCAGCGGTTGGAGACCCAGACTCAAGCCGATCCGTTTGAAATCTATCGGGCCCTAAGATTCATCAATCCCTCGCCTTACATGTTTTACCTGGAGCTTGAGGGGCTGAGAGTCATCGGTTCGTCCCCAGAAACCATGGTCCGCCTTACCGGCAATGCCATAGAGCTTCGACCGATTGCCGGGACGAGGCCAAGGGGATCTACCGCTACCGAGGAAAAGGATCTCGAGGCCGACCTCTTGTCTGACCCTAAGGAGAAGGCAGAGCACATCATGCTGGTCGATTTGGGCCGCAACGATGTCGGACGGGTGGCTGAGGTCGGATCGGTAGAGGTCAACGAGCTGATGGCGATCGAACGATACTCCCACGTCATCCATCTCGTCTCCAACATCCGTGGAAAGTTGGCTTTGGGAAAGAACGCCTTTGATCTCTTTGTCTCCAGTTTTCCGGCCGGGACAGTATCCGGAGCTCCTAAGATCAGAGCCATGCAGATCATCAGTGAGCTGGAACCGCAAAAGAGAGGGCTCTACGCCGGGGCGATCGGCTATTTTAGTTTTAACGGCAATCTGGACACCTGCATCGTTATCCGCACCATCCTGATGCAGGGGAGAAAGGCCTTCATCCATGCCGGCGCAGGGATCGTCGCGGACTCGGATCCCGCGAAAGAGTATCAGGAGACCCTCAATAAGGCCCGTGCCATGCTCAAGGCCATAGAGCTGGCCGAACAGTGGAGGCGGAGTACAAGGAAGGAAAAAGTAAAAGGGAAAAAGTAAAAAGCTTTTTCTCGACTTTCGGCCTTTTACTTGAACTGCAATGATCCTCCTGATTGATAACTACGACTCCTTCACCTACAACCTGTTTCACTATCTCGGAGAGCTGGGAGCGGAGGTGCAGGTCTGCAGGAACGACAAGATTACCCTGGAAGAGATAGAAGAACTCAGACCGGAGAAGATCGTCATCTCCCCAGGCCCGTGCACCCCGAAAGAGGCGGGGATATCCTGTGATGTGATACGCCGCTTTGGTGAAAATATCCCGATCCTCGGTGTCTGCCTGGGACACCAGTGCATCGGCGCAGCCTTCGGCGGCGAGATTATCCGCGCTCCCAATATCATGCACGGCAAGTTGTCGGATATCATCCACGACTCCGAGACGATCTATCAATCGATAAAGAACCCCTTCTCCGGGATGCGCTATCACTCTTTGGTGATAGATCCGAACCGATTGCCGCCGGAACTCAGCGTGAGCTCACGGACCTCCGACAACGTCATTATGGGTGTGCGTCATCGAAGCTACCCAGTAGAAGGGGTGCAATTTCACCCCGAATCGATCCTCGCCGAAGAGGGGAAAAAGCTCCTCAAAAATTTTTTGACTTGCTACTGATTTGGATATTAGCATACCCCGCGGCTAGCCGCGGGCACATAACCGATGGGGTTTCCAAAGGGGAGAAGCGGCAGCTCTTCCCTTTAGTCGACCTCGGGGTTTCAAATCCCGTGGTCGATATAATTTGATACGAGCATGAAAATCCGCTGTTTTCAGGCCGAGTGGTTTCAGTGGAAGTCCTGCTCCAAGAGCCTCGGGGTGGTGAAGGGAGAATAGCCGCTTGCCCTGGTCGCTCTCGTGCGTCAGATGGGGTGAGGAGGGTCCATTATCCAAACTCAGGGTAAGCGATATGGTTTAGTAGGCGTCGCGTTTCTTCATCTTGCCGTCCATAGGGGAATCCGCGGCGTCTTTGGTGTTTTTTACGTCGTCCTGCTCGATGCCTTCGGGTGGACTCGTGCAGCCACGGCCGGTGCCATCTCCCTGTCATTATTCTTTGAGGGGCTCTCTTTCCCCTTTGTCGGCTCTCTTTCGGATCGTCTCGGAGCACGCAAAACCCTGATCCTGGGTGGCTTCATCCTGGTGCTGGGACTGGGATTGAGCGCAACGATTTCCTCTCTTTGGGAGCTTTATCTGTGGGTGGGTCTTGTAACCGCCCTGGGACTCGGACTGATCGGAATGGTCCCACATGTAGCTAACCTGTCGCGTGAGTTTTCTAAGAACAGGGGCATGGTGTTGGGTCTTGCCTATGCGGGAGGTGGGTTTGGGACATTTCTCTTTGTGCCTCTTTCACAGCTCATGATCGACACCCGGGGTTGGGCTGCAGCTTGTGTAGGCCTAGCAGTGATCACTGGGCTCTTGGTCATTCCTCCGGCACAGATTCTCTTTAAACCGGTTTCCGGGCGGCCGGTTGCGCGTAGAGAGGCCGGAGAGATGGAAACAGAATGGACAGTTCGGCAGGCCCTTTCAAGTTCTCTCTTTTGGCTCCTCTTTATTTCTCGTGTCCTGGCAAGCATGGGCAACCAAATCGTAGTGACACATCAAATAGCGCATACCGTGGATGTTGGGTACACGAAGCTCTTTGCCGCGTCCATATTCGGGTTCATGGGCCTCTCTAGCGTCTTTGGCAGGGTTCTTTTTGGTTATCTTACCGACCGGATGAGAAGAGAAACCGTATTCACCTGCGTGCAGACGGTATCCTCTCTAGGCATAGTGGCTCTGCTGGCTCTCCAGGATAATTCCCTTCCTGTGCTCCTTTATGCCTTTGCCCTTTTGTATGGTCTAGGCCAGGGGTCCCGCGCCTTGGTTCTTTCTGCCATATCAGCTGATCTCTTTTTGGGTAGGAACTTTGGAGCTATCTATGGGTACTTTACGCTGAGCATTGTGGTCGGCGGCGCCTTTGGCGCATGGCTTGGCGGATTCCTCTACGATGTTTCCGGGAGCTATATTATTGCCTTTCTGGTTTCTCTTGGTTGCTTTTTTGCCTCCTCCGTCTGTGTATGGGTGGTCCAGGGGAAGCCAAAACCGCTTCCTCCACAATGACCCGGTCATAAAGGGAGCGCAGGTTGCCTTAGCTCTTGGTCCGAAACTAAAAGTGCATCTAAATCCTTTATGACTTACGGCTGGAGCCTTTATTCCCCGATTCCTGTAATCTTTATGCTGGCGTGTTTGGATTTGTATTTGCGGTTGAGATGGATCAATACACCCGTGAGCCCTTCAATGATATAGGCATTGGCTGCCGGCCCGGCATCAAAGGCGCGTGCCCCGATTCTGTGGATGATCTCCACAACCTTTTGCTTGGCCGTATCACTGTCCCCGCACACCATCACATCGCCAAGAGGGGCATCGGGCTCTTGCAAATCGACAGCCGAGATATTATGGAGGGCGCCCACCACGGATGCCTCCTCAGCTAAAATTTCCTGAGCCTCCAGCAGGGCGGAGCCGGCGGTCGGAACAAAGGGCCTACCCTTTTTCAGTGGAACAACCGCATCGATAACGGTCTTGCCCGTGAGTTGGCCTTTCAACTCCGTGACTATCTTGGCATGGCCTTCGTAAGGGACGGCGATAATAACAAACTCCGCCTCTTTAACCGCCTCCTGATTGCCTTGCCCTTCGATGTTCCCCAGGGTTTTCTTGAGCGACTCGACAACTGTTCTGGCCTTTTCCCGATCACGCGAGCCGATAATAACTCTGACGCCAGGACGGGCCAGACGCAGCGCCAGGGCGCTCCCCAGCTTTCCCGTCCCTCCCACAATGGCTATGTTGATCTCTTTTTCCATATAGCTTTAATGGTTTGATTTGAATATTAGCATACCCCGCGGCGAGCCGCGGGCACATAACCGATGGGGTTTCCAAAGGGGAGAAGCGGTAGCTCTTCCCCCGTAGATCTTCCCTTGGGCCGACCTCGGGGTTTCAACCCCCGTTGTCGATATAATTTGATTAACTCACCATGACCCTGAGCATGTCGAAGGGTCAAAAATTGCGAAAGAGATCTTCCGCTTCCGGACGGAGAAGCTCTTGCGCCGACCCATCCTCTCCTTTTGCGCCGTAGCCACGAACGATGACAACAGGGACTTCGCCCCTCTTGCCCATCAGCAGCTCTGCTGCCGAGGCAAGCTCATCGGCAACTGCGGCCACCGAGGCCTTAAGCTCGTAACCGTAGCGATCGTTTTTCCCCCGATAGTCTTTCAAGGGTTTAAGGCCTGAGACGCCGAGCGCGACATCCACCGTACCCAAGCGCCAGGGGCGGCCAAAGCTATCGCTGACAATGACCGCAGGGTCTATCCCGGTCGACTGTTGGATCTCTTTCCTGATCTCTTCGGCTGAACGATCAGGGTCTTGAGGCAACAAGGCAACTTGACCCAGGCCCACGTTGGATAGATCCACTCCTGCATTGGCGCAGATAAAGCCATGGTGGGTCTCGACGATGATCGTTCCTCTTCCCATCCTGATAATACGGCGGCTCTCTCTTAACATGATCTCCAGGAGAGAAGGATCTTTACCCAGCTCACGGGATAGCTCCAGGGCGCGCGCCGACGGTCGTATCGCATCCAAACGGATGATCCGCCCTTCGGCCTTGGAAACGATCTTATGGGCCACCACTAATATATCCCCTTCGATCAGGGGAAGGCTGAGCTGGGAACAGGCTTGGCAGATGAGTCTACCGATGGAGTTGCCCTGCCTTACCTCCCCCAAACCTTCCAGGCCGATGAACTCCAGCCGCCTCATAATCTTTCAGAGCGGTGGGACCTGAGCGGATCTCCTACCACTCCCATCTGCAGAGCCTTATCATAAGTTTCCCCTCCTCTTCCCACCGACAAGAAGCGTTCCATATCTTTCGGCTCATCAATGTCGAGGCCGATCCTCTTATTCTCCAGGACCCGTAGCGGCAGCCCTTTAGCGGCAACCTCGCTCAGATGGTAAGAGAAACTGTCATAACCGAAGCGCAGCTCGATAACATCAGGAGGAGAGAGCAAAAGGGCGTTGGTTCCCATGCGGTCGTGCGAGGGGACCAGCAGGGCAAAAGGGGTGGTAGAATCGTGTCCCGAAACGTGCTCAAGGAGAAGCTCAATGTCACTGGCACAAACCAAGGGGATGTCGGCAGGAATGACCAGGACAGCCTGAATTCCTCTCTGCTTCAACTCTGCGAGGGCAAAGACTACCGCCTCGGTCTCACCTCTCTCTTCTTCCTCTTGAATCAGCTTGGCCACCAGGGAAGAGGCGATTTAAGAAATCATTGCATCCCCTGTCACAACGAAGGTCGCTTCCAGCCCTCGGGCCAAAAGCGCCTGACGCAAGACATCCCGCAGCATCACCTCCGCCAACATCCTGCGCTCTGCAGCACCCAGGAGGGGGGAAAGCCGCTGCTTGGCATGGGTGAAGCCTTTGGCAGGTATAAGAGCTGCAACGTTCATAACAGGGATAATATCTCACGTGCCAAACGTCTCTTGTCAGCAAGCGAGTCCATACGTATGGGAATTGCCGCTGTCTTGATCCCCAACTCTTCGATCCTCCCCTCCAGATTTTTGTCCTCAGACGCAACCAGAATCATATCGAGAAAGTCGGCATAGGCTTTCGCCACGCCAAAGGCCGAAACCTCCATCCCCATGGCCGTCATCAATTTGTGTGCCGGTCCACTGACCGGCGCTCCCTTAATGATTGGACTAACAGCAACGACGGGCGCCTCAGTCTTTTTTAACGCCGCCCTTACTCCTGGAACCGCTAAGATTGGACCTATGCTGGTTGCCGGATTGCTCGGGCAGAGGATCACGGCGGCTGCCTCTTGGATCGCATCGAGCACCCCGGGCGCCGGCCGGCTGCTCTCCACACCGGCAAAAGAGACCTCTTTTACTTCATCTGCCCAGTGCTCTTTGACAAAATAGTCCTGAAAAGAGAGTTCGCTTTTGGGAGTCACAATCTTCGTCTCAACCCTATCGTCAGACATCGGGATGATGGTGGACCTAACTCCAAGTGCCTTGCGGATCCGCTCCGTTATCTGGGAGAGCTTCAGGCCTTCCCTCAAAAGGTGTGACCGGGTGATATGGGTAGCGAGATCTCTATCCCCGAGTTTAAACCAGGTCTCTCCTCCGTATCTTCCCAGCCATTGCAAGGCTACGAAAGTATCGTCTTTTACTCCCCACCCTTTGGTCGTGTCACTTAGCCCGGCCAGGGTGTAAGTGATTGTGTCAAGATCAGGGGAGATATGGAGGCCGTGCAGGATAAAGTCGTCAGCAGTGTTGCAGACAATAACCAGATCCTCAGGGTTTGTCTCCAGGCTCAAGCCCTGGATAAGTTTTACCCCACCCGTTCCTCCCGTGAAGGCTACCAACATCCTTTAAGCCACTGAGGCCTCAAGCCCTTGGAAAACTCCACATTTTACTAGTCCATCCTCGCCGCACAGCTTCTTCACGTAGGGAAAAAGTGAAGAAGGGATAAATTTTTCTTCTTGAAAAATAAACTCAGGATAAATGGGAAGCCGTGCCTTCAGCACAAAGCCGGCCTCGGCTGTCTTTTGGCTCAAGGTTGCTAAGGCCGGCCAGGGGGCCTCCGGGTTGATATAGTCCGGGGTAAGGGGAGAGACTCCACCCCAGTCATTGATCCCAGCTTGGAGATAGAGTTCGTAGCCTTCGGGAGTCAAGTTGGGAGGGGCCTGGATATTCATCTCCCCTCCCAGGATGAGGCGCGCCAAGGCGATGGTCTTGAGCATCTCCTCAAGGGAGGGTTCCGGATGATCACGCATAGGGATTTCCGGCTTGGGACGAAAATTTTGAATGATGACCTCTTGGATGTGACCGTAGCGCCGATGAAGTTCACGGATGGCAAAGAGGGAGTCGATTCTCTCCTGCCAGTTTTCTCCGATGCCTATGAGGATCCCCGTGGTGAAAGGGATACGGAGCTTCCCGGCCTCTTCGATCGTCTTAAGGCGAAGAGAGGGTTTTTTATCCGGTGCGTCAAAATGGGGACCGGAAGGCAACATGAGGCGCTCGCTGATATTCTCCAACATGAGACCGAGGCTGATATTGACCTCTTTAAGCCTCTCTAGATCTTTTTTCCCCATGAGCCCGGGATTTGAGTGAGGGAGCAAACCTGTCTCTTCCAGCACCAAATTGCAGGCATCGTGGAGATAGTCGAGCGTGCGCCGAAAACCCATCTGCTCCAGAAGAAGTCTTATTTCAGGGTAGATCGCCTCGGGCTTATCCCCCAGACTAAAAAGGACCTCGGTGCACCCAAGGAGCTTTCCCTGGCGCACAATGTGTAAAACCTCATCCAATGTCATTGTCTTGGCGCCGGGCTCATCCGGGGCCTTGCGAAAGGTACAGTAGCCGCAGAAATCCCGGCACAGGTTGGTGAGCGGGATAAAGAGCTTGGGGGAGAAGGTCACGGTCTTGCCTTTGTGGCGGCTACGCAACTCTGAGGCGGCTGCAAGAAGAGCGGTAAGTTCTTCCCCCCGAACAGCCGAAAGAAAAACGGCCTCATTTTTAGTCAGCACCTTCCCCTGGAGGCAATTTTTAAGGAGAGTGTCTACCATCTCTGCCTGAATAGCCGATAAGTCACTTCGGGTCAACTGCATTGTTTTACGAACGCGATGGACATCAACGTTTGATGGTCCATGATCTTCTGATGTATGATGCCCTCGTTTTTCAATGCATCGATTAGAGTTTTACGGATGCAGACAGGTCGGTCGCTTTACAAGTAGTGGCGCAGCGGGAGGAAGGGCCATGGCAAAGAGTCTCGAACAGATTTTAGTTGTCGATGCTGATGGGCATGTGTACGAGGGCGACGTCGATCTAGCAAGTCGCCTGCCGCAAAAGTGGCGCTCCCAAGCTCCAGTGCGACTTAGGGACAACCAAGGGTACCCGCGCATCCTTTTGGAAGGAAGGATCTGGGCGGCGTCGGAAGGACCGGGGCCGGGCGTAACCGGACCCTTTACCGAGAAGGCACGTAAGCGTCGTCCGGGATTGACTGATCCCACCGAGCGCCTAAAAGACATGGATCAGGAGGGGATCGATGTTGCCGTTATATTCGGCACACAGATTGCCCTTACCGTAAACGGCCTCATGAATGGAGAGTTGGCCGCTGCCCTATGTCATGCCGTGAATGAGTGGCTGCTGGAATACTGTTCAGCAGATCCAAAGCGGCTTAGAGCAGTGGGCCTGATCTCGTGTCAGGACCCTGCAGCTGCAGTGAAGGAACTCGAGTATCTTGCCAAATCAGGGGCAACAACGATCATGCTCCCCACTAACGTCTACGGGAGAAACATGGGAGACCCCATGTTCAACCCTATCTATGACGCTGCGCAAGCATTCGGCATGACGCTGAGCGTTCATCCCCAGACCGGGCACGATGGCATCCCCGGCGTCTCGGGGGTCATGGGGGCAGGCAGCCGGCGCTTCTTCAAGTATGTCTACGTCCATATGACTGCCTTTCCCTTTGAGCTTATGATTGCCATGATGCACATGATTGGAGAGGGAGTCTTCGACCGTTATCCCCACCTCAAGGTCGCTTTTATGGAGGGCGGCGCCGGCTGGCTTCCGTATTGGATGGAGCGCTTCGACGAACATGTTGAAAAGCTGGCGCCGCAAATGCCTGCCCTCAAGCGGCGGCCGAGCGAGATTATTCAGAGCGATCAGATCGTTCTCAGTTGTGAACCCGAAGAGACCGGCCTGGATCGTGTTCTCGAGTCCGCTGGTACTGGCAGTGTGCTTTACGCCTCAGACTATTGCCACTGGGATTGTAACTTTCCCTATTCAGTCAAGGATATCCTTGATGCGCCCGACCTAAGCCCTGCCCAGAAGGAGAGGATTTTGAGCCGGAATGCCATCGATTTTTTCTCCCTCAAAAACCTCCCTGAGCCCAGAGCTCTAAGGATCGCCAGGATGAGCTGGGAACAGAAACAGAACCAGAAAGCAGTGGTGGACCAGGAGTAAACCTATGAGTCATTAGGGCCGCCTAAACCGAATGGTTGTGCATGGATATCGGACCTGCGCCAGGACCGTTCGTTTTAACCGACATCGATCCGCAAAAATTCATGGACTCCTCCATATGAATCCTCAAGCTCGCATCGGCCTTATCATCCCGTCCAGCAATCGTCTTACAGAACCCCAGTTCCAGAGATATGCCCCTCCAGGGGTTGGGGTCCACGTGACGCGGCTGCGCATGACCGGTCAATGGCATAGGTCCCTCTACGAACTTGAAGGAGCGATCACCGAGGCGGCCAGCGCTCTTTCTGACATCAAGCCGGGAATTATTGTCTTTCACTGTACCAGAAGTTCTATGGAAGAGGGCCTAGCCGGTGAAGCACGTGTGGTTGAGGTGATCCAAAAGGCCAGCGGATGCCCTACCATCACGACCGGCCAGGCAATCACCGAAGCACTCAACTATCTTAGAATTAAAAAACTCGTTCTCATTACTCCTTATGGCGAGAAAGCCAACCAGGGTGAGGTCGATTATTTACATGCGGCTGGTTTTGAAGTGATTCACGAGCTCGGGCTGGGGCTGGCAGGGAGCGACGAATACATCGCTGTCATGCCTAAGCGCTGGAGAGAGATTGCGTGCGAAAATGTTCGTCCCAAAGCCGAGGGTTACTTACTAAGTTGTACCAACACGACCATGATAGAAGTAATCGAAAAATTGGAGCGGGATCTCGGAAAACCTGTTGTTACTAGCAATCAGGCCACCCTCTGGGCCTGCCTGCGAAAGGTCAGCTTCACTCAACCCACTATGGGCCTCGGTCGGCTTTTCCACCAAGTTTAAAAGAGAGCGCAGGGGCTGGCAGTTTCCTAATTCCCCCTCAGCCTTTCTTTCAATCCCGTGAACCTCTTCTCGACCCGGATATTCCTAATGGCTATCGACAGCGCCTTTTTGCTCCCCACAAGAACGACCAGCTCTTTCCCTCGGGTGACGGCGGTATAGAGAATGCTCCGGTGGAGCATGAGATAGTGAGAGGTATGGAGGGGGATGATGACCACCGGATACTCGCTCCCCTGACTCTTGTGGATCGAGGTCGCATAGGCCAGACTGATTTCATCGAGCTGAGCGAACGCATACAAGACTGGCCTCTCATAGAAAAGGACTTGAACCTCTTCCTCCTCCTTGTCTATTTGGACGATTCTTCCCAGGTCTCCATTGAATACCCCCTTCTCGTAGTTGTTGCGTAGCTGCATCACTTTGTCGCCGAGCCGAAACAGGGACCCTCCTCGCTCGACGGATTCTCCACTGGGATTCAATAGGTTTTGCATCTCCCGATTGAGATGGACCGTACCCAAAAGGCCTCGATGCATCGGGCTGAGAATTTGAACATCCTTAAAAGGATCAAAGGTTGGAGGGTTGAAGGGAAAAAGGGCTAAAAAATCTCTTGATCCCTTGGTCCCTTGATCCCTTAATCCTCCTTTGAGTAGCGCTTTAACCGTCTCCAGGATCTCCTCTTGGCTTTCGCGGGCAATAAAAACAAAGTCCCGCTTTTCGCTCCTGTCGCCAAACAACAGGATTTGCCCTTGTAGGATCCTATGGGCGTTGATGACGATTAAGCTCTCCTCTGCCTGGCGGAAGACTCGCTGTAAGACCACAACCGGCACAACACCGGAATCGATCAGGTCGCTAAGCACTCTCCCTGGCCCCACCGAAGGGAGCTGATCGACATCACCGAGGAGGATGAGATGGCTGTGAGGCTCCACCGCCCTTAGCAGGTGGTCCATGAGAGAGAGATCCACCATCGACGCCTCATCGATGATCACCACGTCGGCCGCAAGAGGGTTTTTCTCCCAGCGTTGGAACCTTCGGTCGCGGGGGCTGTATTCGAGAAGGCGGTGGATCGTCTTGGCCTCTTCTCCCGCCATCTCTCCCATTCGCTTAGCCGCCCTCCCGGTCGGGGCGGCCAGGGCGAACGAAACCTTGGAGCCCCGAAGAAGCGCCAACAGAGCGGTTAAAAGCGTTGTCTTTCCCGTGCCCGGACCCCCGGTGATTACTAATACCTTCTGCTGCAGGGCTTGGCGCACCGCCTCGCGTTGCTCCTCTTCGAGCAGGAGGTCCATCTGGGCGCGGGCCTCCTTGAGGACCAGGGCTCCGCTGGGCAGGGATAAGGAAGACGAGGCAGAAAGGAGGTTGCGCAGCGCTGAGGCAACCCGATATTCGGCCTGGTAGAGATCTTGAGGATAGACCCTAGTCGCTCCCTGTCCGCTAGGGTCTTCTAAAACAACCTCACCTTCTGCTGCGAGTTTCTCAATCGCCTTCTCGGTGACCTCCTCCTCGACACCTAAAAGAGAAGAGGCATTGCTCTTCAAAAGAGCCAGAGGGACGAAGCAATGGCCCTCATCGGAGAACTTCCTTAGGACATGGAGCAGCCCTGCCTGGACTCTAAGCGGGAAATCCCCGCCAATCCCCATACTCCCGGCGATCCGATCTGCCAGGAGAAACCCGATACCGTGGATCTCCCGTGCCAGACAATAAGGATTCTCTTTAACCCTGACCACCGTCTCGGGCCCAAAAACACGATAGATCCTGAGGGCGAGGGCGCTGGTCACTCCATGCCCTTGCAGAAAGACCATAACCTCCCGCATGCCCTTCTGCTCCTCCCAGGTATGTATGATCCTCTGCGCACGAATCTTCCCTATCCCCTGCACCTCTAGTACTCGATGGGGTTCCTCCGAGAGGACTCGCAAGGTATCGAGGCCAAAGGCGGAGACGAGACGCCGAGCATAGGTTGGCCCGATTCCTTTTATCAAACCTGAGCCCAGGTATCTTTCAATCCCTTCCAGAGAGGCGGGTTCCAGTTTCTCCCATCGTTCTGCCTGAAACTGGAGCCCATAGCGGGGGTGCACTCTCCAAAGGCCGCTGACCTTGATCTCTTCACCTTCACCAACGGGAAAGATCTCCCCTACGACGGTGACTCCTTGGGATCCATCGACCTCTAGCCGAGCTACCGTAAAGTGGCCCTCCGGGTCCTGATAGGTAATTTTGGTAATGGTCCCCTGTAAAACCGATCTCTCGTCTCTCTTCTCAGTCACTCAAAATGCCTCCTCCCGATCTTACTTCAAAGGGGCAGAGCCACGAAAGGGGGACTTGCCTTTTTCTCACGGGAGGCATAAATTCTATATTAATGCTGAAACTCCTTCCAAGAACTGAGGCCGTCTCGATCAAGACCCTTTGGTGAACCTCCAAGAAATCGCTATCGTTCTTCCCTTAACCCCCTCCTTTAGGAAAGCCGTAAAGGAATAGGAGAGTCATCTATGTTCTTTGAAAGCTTTTGGCTTGAAGCACTAGTGATCTTTTTTCTCATTTTGGCAAACGGTTTCTTTGCCGCCTCTGAAATAGCCCTGATCGCTACGCGCAAGACCCGGATCGACACCTTGCTGGAAAAGGGAGTTCGGTCGGCGGCCGCGGTGGCTCGGCTGAAAAACGACCCGGACCGCTTTCTGGCCACCGTGCAAATTGGTGTTACCCTCATGGGGACGCTCGCATCCGCTATCGGTGGGGCCGCAGCCATTGCATATCTCAAGCCTTTGATCCAAGCTCTACCCTTACCCTTGGCGGTCGAATGGGGGCAATCTATAGCTATCCTTTTGGTCGTCCTTCCCATAGCTTATTTTTCCCTGGTCCTAGGCGAGTTGGTGCCTAAGTCACTGGCGTTGCGTTTTTCCGAGCAAATCGCCTTTATGGTAGCTCCCCCAATCGATTTTTTCTCTCGCCTCATCTCCTCTCTGGTGAAGCTCCTTACCGTCTCGAGCAATGCGGTGCTCTGGATCTTTGGGGGAAAGAATGGCGAGGGAGCCAGCTTCGTATCTGTAGAAGAAGTAAAGTCCCTCATCCGTGAGGGGGCTGCTACGGGGATCTTTGACGAGACTGAAAAAGAGCTGATCCACAGCGTCTTTGAATTTGTCGATACCCCGGTCAAGGCAGTCATGGTGCCTAGGACCGAGATCCACGCTCTCGATATCACCGCATCCTCCGATGAAGTCTTGAAAAGTTTCGTAGAAAGCGGCTTCTCGCGCATCCCGGTTTGTGAAGGGGAGATGGACCGGGTGATCGGAGTCCTTTACAACAAAGATATCTTCCACGCCATCCAGAAAAAAGGAGGCTTTAGCACGCGCGACCACCTCCATCCACCCTTTTTTGTCCCTAGTTCCCTCCCGATCAGCCAACTCCTCAAAGAACTGCAGAGCAAAAGGATTGCTATGGCGATGGTGGTGAATGAGTTTGGTGAGGTAGAGGGACTGGCTACCCTCGAGGACCTCCTGGAGGAGATCGTGGGGGAGATTCGCGACGAGTATGATCGTGAAGAGCGTGGGCCGGTAGAGCGGCTCCCCGACGGTTCCATGGTGATTCAGGGCTCCGTCCTGCTTAAAGATCTGAAATCAGACTATGGGCTTCCCTTCGAGGAATCGGCCGATTATCTCACCCTGGCGGGGTTTGTCCTGGCTAAGCTAAGGCGCATCCCGCGGGGAGGGGAGAAAGTGGAACATAACGGCTATAGACTTACGATCGTGGATATGGAAGGACGACGAATCGTTAAAGTAAAGCTTGAAGAGATCAAGAAGAGTTAGGAGAGGCTCCCTGGCCTATTTCTATCGTACCTGTTGGTAATAACTGAAATCTTCGTGTCAGTAGGACCGGATCTCGATCTCGTTGCCGTCGGGATCGAGAAAATAGACCGAGCTGGCCCTCCCTCTGGCACCCCAACGGGAAATCGGACCTTGCCGGATTGGAACGCATTGGCGCTTTAGGTAATCAAGGGTCCCGGAAAAATTCTCCCTCTCCACTACTAGGCAGAAGTGATTGAGATTGCCCTGACTTTTCTCTCCGCTTTTCCGCCGGCTCGATTTGGCTCCCTTTAACGGGCTAAGATCGATGATGGTATGGTCGTTGATGCGCACCGAAGGGAAGCCCACCTTGCCCTCTTTGAACTCCCGCACCCGCTCTCCCTTGAGACCCAGCACCTGGGTATAGAAGGTAAGCGAGCGGTCGACATCCCTGACGTTGAGAACGATGTGGTCCAGTTCGGTAATTTTTATCGGTGTCATACTTCGACTCCTTATCTATCCATATTATAGGGCGCCGTATCTCTAGTGAAGAAAGAATCGTCTCTTTTGAGCATTTTATCCGTTTCCACCAATCTTTTGCATCTCATGTAAAAGTGTTTTGATCTCTTGCGGTGTCCCAATGGTAATCCTGAGGCTGTCCTCAAGTCCCGGTGTGTCGAAATAGCGCACGAGGATCTTCCGCCTCTTGAGCTCTTTGTACAGTCCCCTGAGATTTTGGCCTTTCCTTTGAGCCATCACAAAGTTGGCCTGGGAGGGATAGACTTGAAAGCCTATTTTCTTTAGCCCGCGAGTCAACTTCTTGCGGCTTCGCTGGATCCGACGGACATTGCGCATCATCCACGGAACATCCTGGAGCGCGGCGATAGCCGCGGCAAGGCTCAAACGGTTTAAATTGTAAGAGTCCTTGACCTTGATCATGCCTGCGATGACCTCCTCGGATGCAAAGGCAAGGCCGATGCGCATCCCTGCCAGGGAGAAGGATTTGGAGAAGCTCCGTAGAACGACCAGGTTGGAAAAGCTTTGGATCAGAGGAATGGAGGAGACTCCGTTACCCTCAGCAAAGTCGATATAGGCCTCATCCACGACAAGGATGCCCGGGACGGACCGAGCTAGTCTCTCGATCTCTCCGAGGGAAACCAAAGTTCCTGAGGGGGAGTTGGGATTGCAGAGAAAGGTCAAGGCAGCCTCTTGAGAGTAAAGCGCCTCGGGGAGAGAAAAATCGGGTGGATAATCGAGCGCGACCCTTTCCCCCTCCTGGATAGCAACCAGGGTGTCATAAAGGGTATAAGTCGGCACCGGATAGACCACCCGGTTCCCCTGGCCCACAAAACAGCGCACCAAGATGGACAAGATCTCGTCGGAGCCATTGCCTGCAAGAACGTTTTCGGATCGCACTCTATACGTGGTAGCCGCCAAGGATCTAAGGCTATTGCTTAGAGGCTCCGGATAGAGACGCAACGACTGGTCGGCTGTCTTGCGCAGGGCAGAGAGGACACGTGGCGAGGGGGGATAGGGATTCTCGTTGGTGTTAAGCTTAATGGTCCCTCCGTTTTGAGGCTGTTTCCCTGGGACATAACCCTCTATGGCAGCGATATTTTTCCTTAGATAACGAGACACCACGCCGGATTGTAACCGCACCATCCACCCATTTCAAATGAAAAACCCCTTTTAAAAAAAGAGAAAAACTGGTACAAATAGCTAGTTTATGAATATAAAGCGGGCGACAAGTGGAATTACGGGATTGGATCCCTTGATCGAAGGGGGATTCCCGCAAGGCAAGTCCTACCTGATTACAGGAGAGCCTGGCACAGGCAAGAGCATATTCTGCATGCAGTTTGTGGTTAAGGGACTGGAGGAGGGGGAAAAAGCGGTCTATGTCGCCATTGATGACAAGCCTGCCGACATCATCGAACAAGCGGCCTCACTGGGCTGGGATTTACCCCCATATATCGAAAAGAAACAGCTCTTGATCCTGGACGCCTCTTCTTATTTCGGCACCGGTATGGGAGGCGGCAAGGACAAATCTGTGGATGTCCAGAAGGTCATTGTAGATCTCAGCAGCTATGTTCAGAGAATGGAGGCCAAGCGGGTGGTGATTGATCCCGCCGGACCACTGGTCCTCTTACGCGATTCTACCTCTCGCATCCAGGATCAGGCGCGTATGCTTGTGCATTCGCTACAAACCAATCTGGGAACGACCAACCTGCTGACCACTTATTCTGTCCCCAGGATAGGGGAAAAGAGCGTGCATGGGATCGAGGAATATCTGGTTGCCGGGACTATTGTTTTAGAGATGGTATGGATGAACAACCGGTTCATCCGCACCATCATAATAGAAAAGATGCGCAGCACGGCTATGGAATTGGGGCAGTATGAGTTCAGAATCGTCAAGGGCGAAGGAATTGTCGTGCAGCCACCGCTCGAAGACAAACTCACCTCTTCTCTTTAAACTTTTGAACCCCTCTTGCGGTCTATCTTACATTTCAATTTATTTATTAGCATACCCCGCGGCTTGCCGCGGGCACAGGGACGTGAAGGTTGCGTTCTGGCCCGGGCGGTGGGAATAGCCACCCTTGGAGAGGACGGGGGGTGGTCTACAAGGCAGAGGCCCATTGACCGCGCTTGGAAAAGGGCTCGACCCGAGGGCCGGCCGTTATTAGGGAACGTAGGCCTGTCAGGAACCTTATGGACTCATTAATAAGACTCACTGGAGATATGATGGAGAAGGAGATCCAGAAACGGCTGAAAATGGAAGAGTGGCTAACGGCCAGAGTCATCGGCCGGCAGGAGGGGGTCTTCCATTGATGACTTCCTCATTGAAACGGACAAAGAAAAAAATTCCCTTGTCCCTCAAGCGGGTTCGCAAAGAGATTCCTCCTCCGGGCCAGGCCTTTAAGGACGGGAAACGATACAACCGTAAAAAGGCCAAGGAGGAGCTGAAGTGGAACGGCTTCCAGCTTCTGTCCTAGAACGACTCCAATTCCACCCACCCTGATCTCAATGCGCCAGATGCTTCCATCGCCCATCTTGCGCAATTTTGTAGGTTCACGCTAAAAGACTCTTCACGGGGATTGTTGAGGAAGGGACAAAAGAGACAGTGAGGGAAACAGAGAACGCGAGCAGACAGCAGCAGAATCCACGGATGGTTCTCTTTCTCGTCTGCTTGGGGCTTTTCATGGTAGCCCTAAACAACAGGGCTCTTTTGGTTTCCTTACCCACTTTGACCCGGGTTTTTCAGACCAACCTCGCTAGCATTCAATGGGCCCTCCTGGCCTATGACCTCACCATTATCGGCTTGGTCTTGACTCTAGGACGCTTGGGTGACCTGTTCGGTCGAAAACGAATCTATGTCGGCGGCTTCCTCCTTTTTATCTGCGGCTCTGTCCTATGCGGTCTCTCTCAGTCCCTGGCTCAGCTCATTGCCTTTAGGGTCCTTCAAGGAATTGGAGGGGCCATGCTCACCGCAAATGGCAGGGCTATCGTCTCGGTTGTCTTTCCCGCTGAGGAACGTGGAAAGGCCCTCGGTATTACCTCCATGGCATTCCATGTCGGCTTCCTTACCGGTCCGACGCTGGGAGGCTTCATCATCGACACGATAGGTTGGCACTGGATCTTTTATTTCAATGTCCCGGTTGGTCTTGCAGGGGCTTACCTGGCGTGGAAAATCCTGGAGGAGACAGGGGAGAAGAGAAAGGGCGTCAGGGTCGATTATTTAGGGGCTTGCCTGCTTTTGGCCGCCAACATTATCTTTCTCTATGCGATGAACCGGCTTCCCCATCTAGGCCTGTACCACCCCGCCTTCTTATCACTTACCTTGCTCTCGATTGTCACGGCTTTTCTCTTCATTTGGACTGAGCTTCACGCAGAGACACCGATCCTGAGCCTCTCCTTGTTCCGCAGCCGGCTTTTCAGCTTCGGGAACTTGAGCCTTTTCTTCATCACTTCAACGCAATCGGCCATTCAATTCCTCATGCCTTTTTACCTGCAGAGGATTATGGGGTTTACCCCTTCCCAGATGGGTTGGATCATCATTACCAACTCGGTCGTGATCGTCATGATTGCGCCGATAGCCGGCCGGCTCTCAGACCGCCTCGGTTCCCGCCTGCTCTGCACGATCGGTGCAGGTTTGATTGTGACAGGGCAATTTTTTATTGCCTCTCTCAACCTCGACTCAACGGTTCTCAGAATCATGTTCCCTCTGGTCTTTTTAGGGCTGGGTTGGGCTATCTTCAATGCACCCAATCAAAGCGCCATCCTTGGATCGGTCCCGATGGATAAAATAGGGGCTGCCTCTGGCATGACGGTTACCACGGCCCGCATTGGATCTACAGCGGGGATCGCACTCTCAGCAGCTATCTTCGCCTATGGACTAACGACCGCGGGGCTGACTCAGCTCCAAGTCGAATCACCCGAGGGTTGGAGTTCTTCCCCGGAGATCTTCATGACAACCTTCAATCACACAGTCCACATCATCAATATCTTTGCCTTGCTAGCTGTCATGTTTTCGGCGGTGATGAGAGGGAAGAGAGACTAAGGGTGGCTATTCCCACCGCCCGGGCCAGAACGCAACCTTCACGTCCCTGTGCCCGCGCTCTCCAGGACTCGCCC
>JAPUHZ010000324.1 GCA_027297485.1 Deltaproteobacteria bacterium | reverse complement strand
ACGAGACATCCCCCCGGTTTTAGCGCACCGTAGGCTTTAGCAAAAAGCTCCTGATTTCCTTTGGGCGACTCAAAACGGCAGAAATTGCTCGCAATGGCCAAGCCATATTGATTTTCTTCGATAGCGGCCGAGCGAAACTCGCCGTCGACGAACTTGATCTTACCCTCCAGACCATGCTCACGGTTCAATTTCTTTGCCACCGCATTGACGTTCGGCCAATCCAGCTGGGTGACCTTTGCCGAGGGGTCACGCGCAAGAATCGTCATGCCGAAAATGCTCGAGCCCCCGGCGATATCAAGAACTCGAAGCCCTTTTCTTTTCGTTCCAATCCCCAAAATGTCGCAGGTTGCCTGCGCCACCGGTTCGGCAATCGGGATGATCCCGATTACGAGCTTTTCCCACACCTCAAGCTCGTCTCCCGTGTCCATCCGGCTGAGCGGTTTGCCGGTCTTAAGCGTCTCTTTGAGATGGGCCATGCCGTCCCAGAGGGCCAGGGCCACATAGCGAAAATCTCCTATGTAAGAGGGTTTGCCCTTAACTAGAAAAGCCTCACTACTCGGAGCAAGAATATATCGTCCTTGACGTTTCTCCAGGAGAGCAAGGGCAATGAGACCGTCGAGGACGATGCGGGTAGCCCGGGGGACGGTTCCAGCCTCCCAGGAGATCTCTTCATAGGTGTGAAAGCCGCGGTGGATCAGGGTAAAGAAGTCGTACTCGATCGCGGCATCAAGAATCCGACTATTGCCGAAATCCCCCAACAGCCGCATCAAGGGACGAGGGGAAAGCCCTTCTTCAGTGTTTTGCGGTTGGCTCACGATCAGGGGCGGTAGAGGCCTTCTTTGTGAACGAACTGATAGACGCCTTCAAAGAACCAAGCAAAATAAGCCGTACCCATGCGCAGGCAATATTCTAAGCTGAATCCTGGACGGGTATCGGCGCGTCCTTCTTCAAGTATTGTTTTAAGCACCGTCCAGTCCAGATCCGCATGTGCCATCACACCGTCGGCGTGTTCCTCGAGATCGGCCTCGGCATGCACTCGGAAGTAAACAATCTTCTCTTCCGGTATCCTATAAGCTTTGCGTAGTGCGCCGCCGAAAAACTTCGCCCAGTGACCGACAGCTTCTTCGACGCAAAAGGAGGCCCACCACTCGGCCATCGTGCCTTCGTAGAGAACGCCACGGTAATATTCCAGGAACGCACGGCACTCCGGGAGCATTTCATACTCGATCATTTCATCATCCGTAAGCCCGAAGTTTCTCCCCTGCTCCAGTACGATTTGAATATGTCCCGGTGGTTTGGGGTGAATCATCTCATCCGCCACGTGGTTGGCAAAGTGCCCTTGAAGCTCCGGGTGACGTTTGAAAAACGGCAAATGGCGTTGGTAGGCGATGCCGTGAAAATTGTTGATCTCGGCGACAAAGCCGTACCAGTTTTGCCAGAAGACCTTGATCGCTTCCATCGGTAAGGTCCCCTTTGCCAGCTCTGTATGGAAGCGGCCTTTAAAGAGCCATCGCTCCGCCAGACCCATGAGATACCCCTTTAGGTCGGCGATGACGGCATCCGCCTCCTTGGGCGATAATTTCTTGCCAAAGTAGTCTTTCCTCTCGGTTGCCGACATAGTTTTCTCCCTTACAAGCTAATAAAGTGCGCCGGGATTTAAAATGTTGTTGGGGTCGATGAACTGCTTGATCTGCTTGACCATGTCGTAAGCAATTCCCAGACGCTCATAGGGAAAAGGACCCTTGGTGCTGACCGTCGGAGCGGTCCAAACAACACCCCTTTTATTGCTGAACTCCTGCACCATACCCATCCAACGACGCAGCTTTGCCACGTCCTCTTCGTCGTAGGGATTGTAGAAAACAAAATACTCCTCTTTCATTGCCAGGTCACGTGTAACATAGCTATCGTGTTGGGGCGAGTGCTCAGCATCCCACAGGCCGCAATCTCTCTTGGCCGCCTCGTCGAGGTCATACATCTCCTTTAAGAACGTGATGGGATACATCTTAGAGGTGACGGCAAACATCCCTGTGTTCCGCACGACTGAGCTGCACCAACCATCCGGCCCCATGATGTGAAAATCGGGCCAACCGTGCAGCCCGTACTCCTGCGCCTTGGCCCCCATGGCCTTCTCGGCAATCTCCTTGACCTCGACGCTTCCTTGCTCCTCGTAGATCGCCCTCATCCTTTTTTCTTTGTATGCCAACTCCTCCTGGTCGCGCGCAAAGAGAATGGTCTTTAGAAAAAACCAGGCGTCTTCGGGTATTTTCGTTTTATCGTAAAGTCCCTCTTCCATCGGCCAATAGTACTGCCAGCGGTCGGTAAAATGGATGTCATAAACGACCTCGCCTTTGACGAGTCGAAGCAAGGCCTCTTGGATATTCTCTAGTTGCTCGCGGCGGAAGATGTAGCAGTAATCATGCAGCCACTCTCTTTTCCCCTCGATGGCCCGGAGGCAGACCTTGCTGATGATCCCTAGTGATCCGGCCGAGAGGGTGAAGAGACCAAGAAGATCCGGGAGGTGAATCCATTTCTGGAAAGGTCCGAAGTCTGTCCCCTGATTGGCCAACGCTCCTATACGCATGACCTCGCCGGTAGGAAGCACCACCTCCAGGCCAATGACTAAGTCGGCGATCCAACCATAGCGGGTCATGCCATAGCCGATGCCACCCTTGGTTACCATGGCTCCAATGACAACGGATGGTCCGTAGCTACCATAGTTGGGCAGCATCAGGCCATGCTGCCTGAGGGCATAGTGAATGGCGTAAACGCTCGCCCCTCCTTCGGCTATGACATATTGGAGTGTGGGGTTGACCTCGATGACTTTGTCCATCCCGAGCATGTCTAAAAGGATGCCTCCTTTTAAGGGGGAGCTGATTCCCATACCGACACCACCCTTGGCGACAATCGGGACCTTATGTTCATTGGCGAAAGTTAATATCTTGGCAAGAGGATGAGACCCTTTTTCGTCAGATTCTATTCTGACGATCACATCCGGAAGCGTCTTATAAGCCCCGTAAGCAAGTGAGTGCTGGTAGTTAATCTTGTCGATGGGATTGGTAGAAACAAAACGGGAGCCAACGATCTCCTTGAGCCTTTCAACAATCTTGTCCAGAGTGAGCATCAGAACTGGAAGTGGCTTCCCCCGGTGATCAGGATGTGACTTCCGGTCAGCATATCGGTGTCGTCGCTAGCGAGAAAGGCAATGGTCCCAGCCACATCTTCAGGATAGAGGTGTTTCTGTAGAGGTCTGGTCTTCCGAACCCTCTCTTTGAATTCCTCGGACATGACAGACGAGGCATCAGTCAAAGTAAAAGCGGGAGTGACGACATTGACCGTGATCCCGAAAGGGCCCAGTTCGATGGCCATAGTATTAGCCATCGCCTCCAGCGCTGCC
The DNA here is from genome assembly GCA_027297485.1 of Deltaproteobacteria bacterium. Next base: position 8,126 of record JAPUHZ010000324.1, on the reverse strand, counting down.
TTTGCCGCGGCATAGGCGCCCATTCTGGCCAAGGGCTGCTGCGCCAGACGGGTGCTAATAACAATGATCTTTCCCCTTTTCCTTTCAATCATCCCAGGGACAAAGGCCTGAGTGAGGTTGTATAAGGCGGAAAGCTCTCGGGTGGTCGCCTCCTCCAACCCCTCCCAGGAGATCTGGTGGAGCGGGTTGATCTCAAAGGGGAAAAAGGCGTTGTTGACGAGGACATCCACCCCCCCAAACTTCTCCTGGACTGCTTGCTTCATCTCCTCGACCGGTTTTTTCTGCGTCACATCCGCCTGAAAGACCAATCCCCTCCCACCCTCTTTCTCCACCTCTTGGAGGACTGCCAACGCCCCGTCACGATTTTGGTGATAGTTGATCACGACAGAGCCCCCCCCCTGGGCCAACCGCTTGGCAGCAGCCGCTCCAATGCCTCGGCTTGCCCCTGTGATGAGAATCACCTTGCCACCAAGGGGCTGGAGTCTCTTTTGATCCGTCATGAATGTGTCTTGATTCGAACTTTATATTGCCACAGCGTCTTCCGCCGCGCCCTTTTCGAACTTCGCTGCATTCTCTTTGAAGGAGAGGAACTTCATCCGCACATAGGGAGAGCTATAACCGTTCAATATTCGCTCGACCCTACCGGGCTTACTATAAAAAGACTGGAAGGCCCAGGCGGTAAGTTCCCCTAATTCGCGACGTGCAAGGTGCTTGGTAGGCATCACACAATGCTCGAGGTCATACAGACTCATGTCCTTAATCTCAACCAAGTTTTCTTTAACTGCCCGCTTCCATATGGGAGAGCCCGGGATCGGATTTAAGAGTTGGATCATGACGATATCCGGATCGATCCCATCGACTGCGCGAGCGCGCTGGCGGATCTTGGCTTCGTCATCTTCCCAAAAACCGTTAAGGTAAGTCGCGATCGTGGAGATGTCGTTTTTGCGGAGATACTGGATTAATTCCTTTAGCTCTTTGACACCGACCTTCATTGGTCCCTTGCGCGCCTCTGCGATCTCCTCGTCCGTCCCTCCATCAATGCCGATCAAGACCTGATACATCCCGACCTTGCGGAGCCGTGGGATGAGGTCGGCGTCGCGAATAAAGTTCTGCGCCCGTCCCAGGATAAACCAACTGAGATCCAGTTTTCTCTTTTCCAGCTCCTCCACCAGGTCAACCATTTTTTGCCGGTCCGAGTTGAAGTCGTCATCCATGAAGGTGAGGGCCTTTACCCCATACTGTTTGTTCAAGAGCTCCATCTCATCCGCAACTTTCTTTCCTCCACGACTCCTATGACTGGTAAAGTCGCGCGGGTTGCGCGGGTCGACCAGCCACCATTCATAACAAAAATGGCACGCCCCCTCACAGCCCCTAGAAGTCACCGCCTCGTTGTAATTGGGGATGACGGAGTAGCCGTAGTAACGATCCATAGGAAAGAGGTCATAGGCGGGCGTGGGAAGCTCATCGAGGTTTGCGATCAACCCCCTGGCAGGATTGAGGACGATCTCTCCGTTTTTCCGGTGGACCAGTCCTTTGATTTCACTTACCTTAGGCGTAGGATTTTTGAGCTCTTCCAAAAGTTCCCATAGGGTATATTCACAGTCGCCGAAAACGTTGACAATCACGAAATCGATCTGAGGATTCGCATCCATGATCTCTTTGGGGATGGCCGTGTACATCAATCCCCCGGCCACGGTAATCGTCTCAGGGGCACTCTCTTTGATCCGCTTCATGGCGGCGTGGAAACGGTTGAGCGGGGCAGCCCCGCCGGCAGCCGCGATCAGGGTGCCGAAAAAGGCAACATCCGGCTGTTTCCTAATCACCTCCTCCATCATCTGGTTGTCGTCCAGTCCCATGGCGCGACAGTCGAGGACATCGACTTGAGCTACCTTTTTCTCACGGATGAAGGCGGCCAATTGCGCATGGAGCGGGTTGCATGCCAGGTGACGGTCGCCCCAAGGCGCCCAATTCCCCATGGGAGGGCTTATAAATAGGATTTTCATTTTCACTCCTTAAGATTTTAAAACTTTAACCACCTGAAATGTTTCTACATAAATTATTTAATCCTAAACCAATTGTCAAGAGTTCTCGTGGGCAGACCAAGACTCCGGCAAAGTCGGGCTTAAGGTGGACGTGGATGCATAGCTTTTCTTCACTTCAGTCGATTAGGCTTTGAGGTTGGTTGCATTCCTTGCTTGAGTTCTATATCTATACGGTGCGGCTGGCTATGCTGGGAGCATTGACCAATACCAGGAGGTAGTATGAAACGTTTCGCAGGGATACTGTTCTTTGTTTTCTTGTTTCTTGTTGTATTTCTCAGCCAGGCAGTTTCTCTTTACACGGATTGGCTCTGGTTTCAGGAAGTTGGCTTTACTCAGGTTTTTAAAACCGCCCTTGCGTTTAAGCTTACCTTAGCCATTGTGTTCGGGGGACTCTTTTTCCTGCTGGTCTATTTTAATGTCAAGCTAGCGGCCAAAACGCCCACGGGCGTTCGTTTTTCGGATGAGGAGACTGCCATCGAGCTACCCAGTCTTGAGCTGGTCGATCCACTGCTCAAGCGTTTGCTCCTGCCTGTTGCCATCCTACTGGGGCTCTTCGCTGCCCCACAGGCAGCCAGCCAGTGGAAATCGCTCCTCCTTTTTTTAAACTCGGTTCCTTTTGGGCTTGAGGATCCCCTCTTTAGCCGCGACATCGGCTTCTACGTCTTTCGTCTGCCAGCCGTGACTGCGCTCTACAACTGGCTCACCGTTACCCTGGGGCTTACCTTCTTGGTGACCGCCTTTACTTATCTTCTTTATCGGGGGGTCCAGTACACACAACGAGGGCTCTCTATCACCGAGCGGGCGAGAGCTCACCTCTTCAGCCTGGTTGCCGCTATTCTCCTAGTTAAGGCTGGAGGCTACTTTCTGGACACCTTTGGGCTCCTTTATTCACCCAGGGGGGCAGCCTTCGGCGCGAGCTATGCGGATGTCTATGCCTCTCTCCCCGCCTTGCGCGTCCTGACCTTCCTAGCCGTGATCAGCGCCGTACTCTGTCTCTTCCAGATCTATCGCCCGGGGTTTAAGTACCTTTTCATCGGCCTCGGGGCCTTGATTTTGGTCCATATCATAGGGTTGAAACTCTACCCCTCTCTTCTCCAACGCTTTCGAGTAGTGCCCAATGAGATTGCCGCAGAGCGGACATTTATCAAGCGCAACATTGAATTCACGCGGCGGGCCTATGGCTTGGATAAAATCGAGTCCCAGGAGTTCCCTGCGGAGGAGCAGCTCACTGCTGCCGATATCAAGCGCAACGACCTAACCATTAAGAATATCCGGCTCTGGGAGCATCGTCCCCTCCTGGCGACTTATGGCCAGAAGCAGGAGATCCGCACCTATTACAAGTTTGTCGATGTCGACAACGACCGCTACCAGATCAACGGCGACTATCGCCAGGTCATGCTTTCAGCGCGAGAGCTTTCCCACGAAGATCTGCCCAGCCGCAGCTGGGTCAACGAACATCTTATTTTCACCCACGGTTATGGCGTGGTTTTTGGGCCTGTGAACCAGGTCACCCCGGAGGGTCTGCCAGTGTTCTTCATCAAGGACATCCCGCCGGTATCAAGTCGGTCCATCAAAGTCACCCGCCCGGAGATCTATTTTGGAGAGCGGGCCAACGATTATGTCTTTGTAAAGACCAAGGCCCAGGAACTCGATTATCCCTCAGGAGATCAAAATATTTACACGACCTACGATGGCAAGGGGGGTGTCCCAATCCGCTCCTTCTGGCGTAGGCTCCTCTATTCAGCCCGCTATACAACCACGAGCATCTTTCTCGCCAATGAGATTACCAATGAAAGCCGGATCCTTTACTACCGCCAGATCCAGGAGCGGGTTAAGAAGATTGCTCCTTTTATTACCTTTGACCGGGACCCTTATCTTGTCATTGCCGAGGGGGGTCGTCTCTTCTGGATCATCGACGGATATACAATCTCGGACCGCTATCCATACTCTGAGCGAACCCAGAAACTGGGAAACTACATTCGCAACTCGGTCAAGGCGGTTGTCGACGCCTATCACGGAACAGTGACCTTCTACATTAGCAGCCCGGATGATCCCATAATTCGGGCTTACTCTAAGATCTTCCCGGGCCTCTTCAAGCCCTTGGAGGCGATGCCGGAGGATCTTCAGACTCACATCCGCTATCCCCAGGATCTCTTTAATATCCAGGCACGCATGTATGCCACCTACCACATGCAGGATGCTCAGGTCTTCTATAACAAGGAAGACCTGCTGAGCATCCCTCGTAGGGTTGTAAACGAACAGAGGCGAGAGGGGGGACGGGAGATGCCGCGCATGGTTGGCCCGATGAGGGAACAGGAGGTGGAACGGGAGATAGATCCTTACTACACGATCATGCGCCTTCCCGGTGAAAAGAAAGAGGAGTTCATTCTTCTTCTCCCCTTTACTCCCAACAAGAAGGACAACATGCGGGCGTGGCTGGCGGCGCGGAGCGACCCGCCCCATTACGGCAAACTTATTGCTCTAGAGTTTCCCAAGGCAAAGCTGGTCTACGGACCGAGACAGATTGATGCCCGGATCGACCAGGATGCTTACATCTCGCAGCAGCTCAGTCTCTGGGGACAACGGGGGTCGCAGGTGATCCGGGGCAGCCTGTTGGCGATCCCGATTGAAAAGTCCCTTCTTTATGTCCAGCCCCTCTACCTGGCAGCAGAGAAGGGATCGCTTCCAGAACTGAAAAGGGTGATCACGGCCTTCGGCAACAAGATCGCTATGGAAAAGACCTTGGAACTCTCTCTCCAGCGCCTTTTCGGCAGTACGACAGCCAAGGAGACAACCCAAGTGGCAACGCTCCCTCAAGTTGGCAAAGAGGAGGAAAACTTGGCTAGCCGTGCCTTGCAACACTACGCACGCTCTCAGGAGTTCCTGCGCGGGGGAGATTGGGCTGGATTTGGCGAGGAGCTCAAGAGGCTTGAGGCGCTCCTGAAAAAACTGGAGCAGGGCCGCTGATCACGAGGAAAAGCTGTTCGCGACAGCACCTCTTGCGGGGAGCCTTGGTCTGTCTCCATCTCCCCAAGGAAGATGGCCTCTTGAATATTAGCATACTCCAGAGGAGAAGCGGTATCTCTTCCCTTTGGTCGATATAATCTCAATGGCGGAGAGGAAACATAAGTCGGCTCCTAGCCATAAGGTCTCACGCCGGCTGGACGCCTGGGGAAAATGATTCTATCATTATCTGGATCGCTGCTAGTGCGATGCACCACGAGTTGCGCTTCCTGACTACAAGGGGTGATAAGATAATACACTATGGCCGCTCTGTTAGAGCTGCGGGGCCTCAAGACCTATTTCCATACCTCACAGGGAGTTGTGAAGGCCGTGGATGGAGTTTCTTACGATGTGAGGGCAGGCGAGACTGTGGCCCTGGTCGGGGAGAGCGGATGTGGCAAGACGATGAGCGCTTTATCGATTATGCGTCTTGTCCCCAAGCCCCAGGGATCCATTGTCGGCGGGGAGATCCGCTTTCAAGGAAGGAACCTTCTCACGCTCGGTGAAGAAGAGATGCGCAAGGTCAGGGGCGCAGAGATCGCGATGATCTTTCAGGAGCCTATGACCTCGCTCAATCCGGTCCTGACGATTGGGCGCCAGATCACCGAGACCCTGGAGGCCCATAATGCAGTATCCAAGGAAGAGGCAAAGAGACGCGCGTTGGAACTCCTGCAACTCGTGGGGATCCCCGATCCTGAACAGAGGCTCTCAGACTATCCGCACCGGTTGAGCGGCGGCATGCGTCAGCGGGTGATGATCGCCATCGCCCTTAGCTGTAACCCCAAGCTGATCTTGGCCGATGAGCCTACCACCGCGCTGGACGTGACTATCCAGGCACAGATCTTAGAACTGATGCGGGGCCTATCCCAGAAGTTTGGCGTGGCGTTGATGATCATCACGCATAACCTAGGGGTTGTGGCCCGTTATGCAGACCGGGTCCATGTCATGTATGCGGGCAAGGTCATCGAGAGTGCCAGCGCGAGAGAGATCTACCAAAATCCGCGCCATCCCTATACGATCGGTCTCCTCCGCTCGGTGCCGCGCCTAGATCAGCCGCGCAAGGCCAAGCTCGATCCTATTAAAGGGCAACCACCCGATCTCTGGAATCTACCCGATGGGTGCAGCTTCCGACCGCGCTGCAAATTCGCCGTTGAGAAGTGCGCAAATGAAGTGCCACCCTTGAGAGAGGCCGGAGAGGCCCACCGGTCAGCCTGCTGGGAGGTAGAGACCTTAGGTCAAGTGTAGGTTAAGCTGACGATGGAGAGCGCTCAGAGCCCATTAAGTTCCCAACCTGAAGAGACAAGCGCTGGGGAAAAGAAAAATTGCGCCATACTCGAGGTGCGCGGCCTGAAGAAGTACTTCCCGGTTCTTGGTGGGCTGTTTACTCAGCGCGTGGTGGGCTGGGTTAAAGCTGTGGATGATGTCAGTTTTTCCATTCAGCGAGGGGAGACCCTGGGTCTGGTAGGGGAATCGGGCTGCGGCAAGACGACCACCGGCCGTTGCATTCTTCAGCTCGATCGTCCTACCGAAGGGAAGGTCTTGTTCGAAGGCCAGGACCTAGCGCAGATGTCTGACGCTGGGCTTCGTCCTTTGCGACGGGAGATGCAGATCGTCTTCCAGGACCCCTATAGTTCTCTCAATCCACGCATGACCATAGGCCAGATCATCGGCGAGCCGATTCGGGTCCACGGGATAGCGCAAAAGGGGCGTGAGTGTCGGGATCGGGTGGCCGATCTCCTCACGGTGGTAGGGCTAAATCCGCTCATGGCCGACCGCTACCCTCATGAGCTGAGCGGCGGTCAAAGACAGAGGGTCGGCATCGCCCGCGCCCTGGCGCTTAAGCCAAAGTTTATTGTCTGTGACGAGCCGATCTCGGCTCTAGACGTTTCCATTCAGGCCCAGATCATTAACCTCCTGGAAGGGTTGCAGGAGCGATTCGCCCTCACCTATCTCTTTATCGCCCACGATCTCTCGGTAGTGCGCCACATCAGCGACCGGATCGCGGTGATGTACTTGGGGAAAGTGGTCGAGATCGCCGACCGCCAAGAGCTGTACGAAAATCCGCTCCACCCCTATACCAAAGCCCTCCTTTCGGCTGTTCCCATCCCCGATCCCTTAGTCGAGGCCAAGCGGGAACGTATGGTCCTCGGAGGAGAGGTCTCAAGCGCCTTAAACCCCCCGTCGGGGTGTGTCTTTCACCCGCGTTGTCCCATTGCCATTGGGGAGTGCAGCAAAGGAGTCCCTGAACTGAGAGAAGTTAAGCCCCAACACTGGGTGGCCTGCATCCGTGTCTGAAGAGAGATGTTTCTGAAAGAGACGGGATCTGTCTCTGCAATAATAGATAATGATGCCCTGCGTTTCCTAGACGCCTTCCGCTTACGCGGCCGCCATTGGTTTACCTGACTGCTTAGCCTGTGGAACAGTCATGTACCGGCCGGTCTTAACGAGGTGTTCAGCCACCTGGAGCAGGGCGATGGCGTTCTGGGTGTAGTTGTGCTGTCCGGGCGTTAACCGAGCCGTCCTCCATGGGTCCGGGTTGGCGCTGCTGTGTTCGTAAGTCAGCTCCTCGCCGGTTTCGGAAAATATAGTGAGGTTCGAGCCGAAGATCACGCCGTATCTTTTTTTGTTGTATATCATGATAGCGAGGCCGTCATCGCCTTCGTGTGCGAGCACATCGTCACCGAAAAAGGTGCTTCGATAGGTTCCCCCGATGATCCCCATGATGGAGGGAGGCAGATCGAGCTGGCTCGTCACACGTCGGATCCGCTTAGGCCGAAGATGCTTGGGGGCAAGGAAGAGCGCGGGAACACGATATTCCTCTACGGGGATAAGAGCTCGCCCGCGAAGATGTATCCCGTGGTCGCCGACGAAAACGAATAGGGTATCGTCAAAATAGGGCGCACCTCGCGCTTCTCGGATGAACCGGCCGACAGCGTAATCGGCGTACCGATAGTTGTTCAGTTCCTCGTATACAAAACCGGGAGGAATCAGGGTATCGGTTGGGAGAGCTTCGATGCGCCCTTTAGGATACTCCCAGGGCGAGTGCAGCGAAACAGTAAGGATCGTTGCGAAGAAAGGTTG
>JAPUHZ010000323.1 GCA_027297485.1 Deltaproteobacteria bacterium | reverse complement strand
CTCAGAAACGGTTTTCAATTTTAGATGTTTTTGTGTTAGGTTTTGAGGGTCTTATAACCCTGGAAGGAGGAGAGTTATGGATTGGGGAATGAAAAACCGGTTTGCAAGGATCATTAAGCCTGAGGATGGACGGGCGGTGATGTTGGCAGTAGACCACGGCTATTTTTTAGGGCCCACGAGCGGCCTGGAAGAGCCGCGTAAAACCATCGAGCCGCTACTGCCCTATGCGGACTCCATCATGCTCACGCGTGGGGTTTTAAGGACATCTGTCGATCCAAGCTCGAACACCCCCGTCGTCCTTCGAGTATCGGGAGGGACCAGCATCCTAAAAGAGCTTTCTAACGAGGATATCACGGTCTCCATTGAAGATGCCATTCGCCTTAACGTCTCTGCCATGGCCCTCTCTGTCTTCGTTGGCTCGGAGTTTGAGAAGGAGACATTGGTGAGTCTGGCGAAGCTGGTGGACGAGGGAGAGAGGTGCGGCATTCCCGTGTTGGCGGTTACCGCCGTAGGCAAGGAGATGACCCGCGATGCTCGCTACCTAGGTCTCTCCTGTCGCATTGCCGCGGAGTTGGGAGCCCATTTGGTCAAAACCTACTATTGCGAGGGCTTTGAGAAGGTGGTCGAGAGTTGTCCTATCCCGGTGATCGTCGCGGGGGGTAAAAAGACGCCGGAGATCGAGGCATTGCAGCTTGCCTTTAATTCTGTTCAGAGAGGCGCTGTGGGGGTGGACATGGGCCGAAACATTTTCCAGTCCGATAACCCCGCGGGTATGATCCGGGCGGTGCGGGCCATAGTGCATGAGGAGTCTTCAGTGGATGAGGCCTACAAGATCTACGAGAATGCAAAGGGTGAAAGGGCCCAGAGGGCTGCAGGCTGATCCAGTCTCGGGTTTGGGGTTTGGAGTCGGAATATGAAACACGAAGCTCGAAACACGTAACTGCGCGAAAAACATAGTCATCTGCGATGCAGGCCCAGAAGAAAGAAGGCTCCCGTAAAGATTTTATGCGGGTTGCCATGTATTACAACAATCGGGACGTGCGCTTGGAGGAGATGCCCGTGCCTCGAATCGGTCCCGGAGAGCTGCTGGTCCGCATCAAGGCCAGCGGGATCTGCGGCACCGATGTGATGGAATGGTACCGCGTTAAAAAGGCTCCCCTCGTGCTGGGGCACGAAATCTCAGGTGAGATCGTAAGCGTTGGAGATGGAGTGGAGCAATACCGGGTAGGGGATCGGGTCTTTGTCTCCCACCATGTCCCTTGTAACCGTTGCCGATACTGCCTCAGCGGCCATCATTCTGTGTGCGACACCTTGCGCCAGACCCATTTTGATCCCGGCGGCTTTGCCGAGTGCGTCCGAGTGCCCAAGATCAACATGGAGTTGGGGACATTCCTTTTGCCTGATGAGATGTCTTTCGAAGAGGGCTCTTTTATCGAACCCGTGGCTTGCGTCGTACGGGGACAGAGATTGGCCCGCCTGCAGTCTGGACAGAGTGTCATTGTTATTGGCAGCGGCATCTCCGGGTTGCTCCATGTGCAGATGGCACGTCTTCGCGATGCCGCTCTCGTAGTGGCGACAGATATCAATGAATATCGTCTAAAAGCGGCAGAGAATTTGGGTGCCGATGCAACCCTCCATGCTGCCGAGGACGTGCCCGCCCGGCTGCGCGAGATAAACGATGGTCGATTGGCTGATCTGGTTATTGTCTGTACTGGGGCGATGCCGGCGGTTCAACAGGCCATAGCGTCCGTCGAGCGCGGGGGGACACTGCTCTTTTTCGCTCCGACGGCAGAAGGGGTTGATGTCCCGATCCCGCTGTATGACTTTTGGCGCAACGAGATTACAGTCACCACTTCTTATGCCGGCAGTTCTCAAGACATCGCTGCAGCAATCGAGTGTATCCGCACCCGGGGCGTACGGGTGCGGGAGATGATCACTCACCGCCTAGGTTTGGCGCAGGCTGGTTTAGGTTTTCAGCTTGTGGCGGAGGCCCGTGATTCCATCAAAGTGATTATCGACCCCCAGCGGGTCTAAGAAAGAATTTTCTAACGGGCGGTTTAAGATTCAACTACTGCCACGTTACCCTTTCCTCCCGGCACCGCTTCTTCTTTCATCTCTGAATGCCACAGAGAGGGGGTCACGGTAGATATCCCTAGAACTACAAGCCCGATAAGCCCGGCGAGAATGAGGAGTGCCGGGGGTGGACCGATGAGGGTTGCCAGAGAGCCCAGCACGAAGCCGCTAAAGACGCGCATTCCGTGCGCGGCGAAGTTGTAGACTCCGATAACTCGCCCACGAACGGCCTTGGGCGCCCAGGCCTGGATGATGCTCTGAGACATCGAGACGAAAATAATCTGCGCGGCCCCCACCATGCAGAGGAGGGCCAGCGAGACCACATACGCGTTGGACAGCGCGAAAAAGATCAGTAATAGCGACCAAGTCAATGTCCCCGCAGTGACCATAATGGGTCTGAGCCTTGTCGTTCCAATCCAACCCAGTAAAAACCCGCCCAAAATCGCTCCGATGCCGTTAGCGGACAAGAGCGCACTGTAGCCAGTCTCGGAGACCCCCAATCGTTGCGCAAAGGCAGGCATGAGGACCTGAAAGGCATTGCCCAAGAGAAACGAGGTTGCTGCTACCACAACGAGCATGGCAACAATCAAGCGATTCTGTCTCACTACCCGGAACCCCTCGATGATGAAAGGCCAACCTTGCTCGCTCTTTTTCTTGGTTGTAGCCCCCCGATAGGGAAAATAGAGAATCGTAACCGAAAGGGGGAGATAGATTAAGGTGTTTGCAATAAATCCCCACCCCGGCCCTACCGTGGCCATGAGCAACCCTCCGACAGCAGGCCCGATCGTAGTGGCCAGGGGTCTTAAGGCAGCATTTAGACTGACGGCGCTTATGAGTTTCTCCTCCCCAACCATTTCGTGGATAATCAGCATGCTGCTGGGGCCAAAAATGAGACCGGCAAAGCCATGGAAGAGAAGCAAAATGGCGATATGCCAGATCTGAAGCTGGCCTGTAAGATAGAGGAATCCCCAGCCGAAGGATGCAAAGATATACAATCCCTGGGAAACCAGGATCAGCCGGCGGCAATCGAAGCGATCGGCGAGAGACCCGGAATAAAAAGAGAAAAGAGTAAAGGGAAGCCAATGGGCAACGACCGCATAGCCCAACCAGAACGGAGAGTGGGTTAATTGCCAGATGACCCAATAGCCAATGACGTGCTCAATATTATCGGCGGCCATGGATAAGAAAGCAGTGGCCGCGTAAAAGCGAAAATGGGGCACACTGAGAGCAGGAAAGCGGCGCGTCTTGGAATGAGGTCGAGCAGAGTTCTCCATCGCCATCTTTTTGCTTTGCACCTTTCTTTGTACGTGTCAAGCAGCAGGCCGTTGGTGAGAAGCGCCCGCTTAGACGACTTAAACTGTTCAAATTGTTTAACTTACCGGCCAACCAGCCGATTCAACCCAATAGGAGACTATAAAGAATCGGAGAGGGAAAATATGGTCATATTTTCACAATTTGTCACTCCTAGGTCTTTAGGTTCAGCCTTTGTCCATTTTTGCCGATCATTACTAAGATTGGGTAGTCTTTGAGTGAGTTCTGGGATAGGCCTTGTGTCTTTAAGCGCAGGAGGTGCTTTGTCTATGAGCAACGACCATGCGGATCTCAGGCTAATAATCCTCGCTGAGGAGGGAGCGATTCTTCAACTCTCTAAGCGCACCCTTATTAAAATGACCCAAAAAAAGGAAGTACCGGCTTTTAAAGTGGGCGGTCGGTGGCGCATTCGAGAGAGTCAGCTTAGAAACTGGGTCAAGCATAAAGAGAACGGGGTTTTTGAATTACAGTACGGAAAGATAAGAAACATTAGGTGCGTGTATTAAAAAAATGGCTGACCGGACCAAGCGAGCCGCCAAACCCATGTCGCACAAGAGGACGAAGAAGCCGCTGCACGGAGCCAAGGCGGACGAGGAAAAGCTTTTTCGACTTTCTTCCTTTCCCAGTCTGAATCCGAGTCCCATCATTGAGGTAGATAGCGCAGGCGCCATTACCTACCTCAATCCGGCGGCAGAAAGGCGGTTTCCCGATATGGAGGCAGCCGGATCTGAACATCCGATGCTGAAAGGTTTGCAGCAGGTGATGGTTGAACTTCAGAGCGGAGAGCAAGAAAGCGTCACGCGTGAAGTTGAGGTCGGCAACGAAGTGTACGAGCAACATATCTCGTATGTTTCTGACGGCAACCTCATGCGAATTTACACTCTGGACGTCACCGAGCGCAGAAGACTCGGCCACGAGGTAGAGTCTCATTATCAGGAGCTCCAGATCCTCCACGAAATCAGCCAAGCCATTTTGAGTTCTCCAGATCTCGAAACGATCCTGGAGAGGATCCTGGACAAGGCCCTTCAAATTGGTCCGTTCGACATCGGAATCATTCGCCTGCTCGATCTAGCCGGTACAGTTCTGAAGGCTGTGGTCAGCAGGGGGTATCAAGATCCCCGGAATGTGACCGAGAAGAGCACTGCCTCGGGAGATCCGACAGCCGGATTGATTCTTGTCCGAGTGATGGCCGAAAAAGAGGCCTATGTTGTGGAAAATGTTTCAGAGTGCGATGGGCTGAGGTCATTCAAGAGAGAGGGGGTACAGTCAGCGGTCGTGGTCTCTGTACGGGCTCAAGAGCAGGTCCTCGGAACTATCGAACTCGGCAGCCGATCAGCGCGCAAGTTCCAGCCACGACAGGTGCGTCTCCTCGAAGCGATCGGCAGTCATATGGGCATTGCCGTGCAAAAGGCACGGCTCCACGAAGAGGCCCAGCGGAGGAACCAAGAGCTTCAGGGCCTCTATGCCATCACAAAGGCGACCACTGAGTCTCTAGATGCCCAGGCGATCGTCCACAGTGCCCTGTTGAAGACCATTGAGGTTCTTCAGGTGGATGCGGGCCGTCTCTATCTTATGGACGAACACGATCGCGTGCTTCGCCTTCGTGCGCACCATGGACTTCCGCCTGAAGCGATCAGCGACTACGACCACTACACCCCGGAGGAAGGAATCATCGGCAGGATTTTTACCGAGTGTCGGCCTATTGTCTTTTCGGATGCGGCCAGTGATCCAAGTTACGAGGCCTTAGCGCGTCAAGGGAAGGGAAAAAAGTTGGGATTCCAGTCCTCAGCCGGTATCGCAATCGTGGCCAAAGGGGTGCCTGTCGGGGTGGTCCACGTCTTCAGTCGAGCCGTAAGAGAATTTAGCCCCCAGGACATCGAGATGCTCTCGGCCATCGGGGGACAGATCGGTATCGCCATTGAAAACAGCAGGCTCTTTCAGGAAGCAGTCCAAAGGAAGGTGGAACTGGCAACCCTTCTGGAAATCAACAAGGGGCTGGCCGGTCTGATCGGCCAGGAGGGGCTGCTCCCAAAGATAGCCGAGGAGACGAAGCGGCTCCTTAAGGTTGAGATGGTGGCCTTTAGGCTCGTGGAAGGAGAAGAACTTGTCGCCGTCAAGGGTGTTGAAGTGCTCCCGGGTCTCAAACCTCGGATTAAAATCGGAGAGAGTCTAACCGGAAAGATTGTGATCGAAAATACGCCTCTCTTGGTCGAGGACCTTCAAGAAGATCCGCGTCTTATCGAAGCTCATAGAACGATTTTCAGAAAATACGGATATCGGTCATTCCTTGGGGTTCCCTTGCGAGTCGAAGACAAAGTGGTCGGTATCCTAAGCATCTACACCAAAACGACCCGCTCTTTTACATGGGCCGAGGTAGAGCTTCTCTCTGGAATAGCCGATCTGGCGGCCCTAGCTGTGGATAAGAGCCGCCTTTACCGAGAACAGACGAGGCGACGGAAACACGCCGAGGCCCTCCTGGAGATTTCCCAGGCCATTAAGAGTCCAGAAGACCTCCAAGAAGGCCTAGGACTCGTTGCGCAAAAGATTGCTCAGGCTTGCGAGATGGACCGGTGCTCGGTCTACCTCCTTGAGGAAGACAAGCTAATCCCGCTCACTTCCCAGTTTTTTGACGGTCGTAAAGAGCCTGATTTCTTGTATGCCTTCAAGGCGCTGGGTCAATTGTCAGTGTCGGAGATCCCATTTCTCGCCGCGAGCGTTGAGCAGCATGCCCTGCAGGTGATTGACAACCCGGCCGAGGATCCGGCGATCCCGACGAGCTTAGCAAAGTTCCATATCAAGAACATGCTGGTGGTGCCGCTTATCCGGCAGTCGGTGGTCGTGGGGCTCTTGTTGCTCGACAACACGTTCGAGTCTCGACTAGTCGCTCAGTGGCAGATGGATCACGCAATTGCAATCGCCAAGCACTTGGAGCTGACCCTGGAAAACGTTCGGCTTTTTCAAGAGACAGAGCGACGGGCACGGGAGATCTCTGCCCTCAACACCGTCACGGCTGCCGTGAGCGCTTCACTCGATCTAGATGAGATTCTGGAAAAGTCCCTCCATGCCGTTCTGCTGTTCACCGGCATCGAGGTGGGTTACATCCGTCTCCTCGAAGGAGATCCTCCAAAATTTACCCTGAAGATGCACAAGGGGGTCTCACCAGCTTTGGTAGAGAAACTTCAACAGAGGAAAACGCGGCCCAGCGGTAGGGTCGAGCAGGTCCTAACCACCAAACGCTCCCTCATCATGGAAAATATCCAGACTCAGTCCACCGAGGGCATTGAGTCAGAATCTCCGAGTCGGAGTTTCAACACCGTCGCCTGGATCCCCATCATCTCGCGCGAGCAAGTAATCGGTATTATCAATGTCGCGACATTGGGGACACAGACCCTCTCCCCCGACCAGATTGGCCTGCTGGAATCCATCGGGGCCTCTATCGGGGTAGCGATAGAAAATGCCCGGCTCTTTCAAGAGGCCGAGCGGAGACGGAAACACGCCGAGGCCCTCCGTGAGATCGGGCTTTCCCTCACCGCCACTCACGATCCCCAGCAGGTCCTTAAACGAATCGCCGAAGAGGCACGACAACTGATCGGGGCCCTCTTCACGTTTGTTGTAACCCCTGATACGCCCTTTTATCGGATCGCAGCCGTTGCCGGAGAGGACAAGGGTTACCGGGATATCCTCAAACTGTCAGATGATCCCACATCCGCCTATGGTCAGGGTCCTCTCGGACGGGCGATCCGCAGCCGCACGCCGGTCATCTGTGAAGATGTCCTCACCGATCCTCTCTTTTTGCCCTGGCGTGAGATCTCATCGGAGCGAGGAATTCGCTCCCTGGTGGCCGTGCCCCTGGTCGTTCAGGAGAAACCAGCCGGGGCCCTTATCACTTATGCCCCCATCCCCCGAGCGTACGACGCTGAGACCATGAGTCTCTTGAGCTCCCTCGCCGCTCAGGCAGCCGCCGCCCTGGATAGCGCCCGGCTTTTTGAAGAGGTTAGGAGAAAATCTCAGCAGTTTGAGTCCCTGGTTAAGATCAACAGAGATGTGGCTGCACTCTTGGATCGCGAGATCCTGCTCCCCCGTATTGCCGAAGAGGCAAGGAAAATCCTTAAGGTGGATAGTTCTATCTTTCGTCTGATTGAGGGGAAACACCTTGTTGTCAGAAGCGCCTCCGATCCTGAAAAACTGAACCTTCGTCCCAAATTGAGGCTTGATGAAAGCGTATCAGGGAGGATTGTCCAGGAGAATCGAAGCATAGCGATCAAGAACGTTTTCAAGGACACGACGGTCATTGAAGAGCACCGAGAGGTTTATCGCAAAGCAGGTTACCATTCCTTCCTGGGCGTTCCCTTAAGCGTTGGTAACCGTGTTATCGGCACATTAAATTTCTACTCCAAAGAAGAAAGAGAGTTCCGGCCGGAAGAGATCAGCATTATTACTTCCTTCGCAGATCAAGCCGCCATCGCTATTGAAAACGCCAATATTTATCAAGAATCCCGCAGACAAGGGGAGATCCAAAAGCTGCTCAAGGAACTCAGCCAGGACATCACCTCCCTGGACATCGATAGCCTGCTCAAAAAGATTACAGAAAAAGTGCGGGAGTTCTTTGAGGTTGATGTCTGCGACGTCAGGATGATGGATAACTGGCGGCCAGTGGGCGTATCGGGTGTCGAGCCGGAACACATCCGTGGCACGGGGACTAACCGGGGGCGATCGAAATGGATCCTGGAAAACCG
>JAPUHZ010000322.1 GCA_027297485.1 Deltaproteobacteria bacterium | reverse complement strand
GGTCAAAGACATTAACAGTCTCTAATGGAGGAGAACATGAGTAATAATAAATTATATGTTGGCGGCTTGCCTTATTCGGTAACGGATGGGCAGTTGCAGGAAATATTCGCGGACCACGGAACGGTTGAATCCGCCAGGGTCATCGCGGATAAATTCACGGGTCAGTCACGGGGGTTCGGCTTTGTGGAGATGGGTTCCGGAGACGAGGCCCAAAAGGCCATCCAGGCCTTGAACAGCACACAACTTGATGGACGGACCCTTATTGTTAACGAGGCCAAGCCCATGGCAAGCCGTGACGGTGGAGGTGGAGGTGGAGGTGGAGGTCGAGGTGGCAGAAACGGCGGCGGGCGTAACCGCTGGTAGTCTTTTAAATCCAGCGTAAGCACGAAGGGGGCAACAGGTCGGTTTGCCCCCTTTTTTTTAAGGTGCCTGTCAAACCCGGGTTGCCTCACCCTAACCCCTTCTCCCAGTTCTATATCAATTACTTGCCTAGGTCCGACGTTATTACCACCTTTCTTGTTGAGAGAGGTCGTAATCTGCCTCCTTACACTCGGTGCATTGTACATTGATGCACGGTTGACAATTTTTTTGCCAATTTGATATGCTCCACACCGCTCAGGATCCTGTAAGAACCCTGGATCGAACTGCGCTCAGAACGTCTGTTTTAAAAGGAGAAAATTATGATTAGAAAACTTCCAACGCATAGCGTCATCATTATGGCCATAGCCCTTGCGTGCGCTCTCGGTACCGCGCGGGCTGCTATGGCGGAACGGTTTTACGAGGGCAAGACGATCCGCTTCATTGTGCCGTACGGTCCGGGAGGCGGCTTCGACGTCCAAGCTAGATTGATGGCGCGCTATCTTCCCAGGTACATAGCTGGAAAACCGACTGTCATCGTTCAAAATATGCCGGGTGGCGGGGGCAGCATAGGACCAAATTACGTCTACAATGTTTCGAAGCCCGACGGCCTGACCATTGGCATGGTTCATGGGAATCAGAGTATTGGGCAGATGACAAAGCTGCCTGGCAGAAAATTTAAGATGGAAAAGTTCAGCTGGATCGGGGGTACGGACTTTGGTCCGATCGTCCTGGCGGTAAAAAAAGAATCTCCCTACAGAACCATCGACGACCTTCGTAAGGCGGAAAAACCTTTGTTTTTTGCGGCTGCGTCGCGGGCAAACAACCAGTCGGACTATCCTGTGGTGCTGAGGGAATACGGGGGCCTTAATTTTAAGGTTGTCCTTGGGTATCGCGGCTCGGCATCGGGAGTGGCGGCTATCCAGCGGGGCGAGGCCGATGGGATGGCAGGGTCTTTACCTGCCCTGCTTCGCTACACAAACGATCTCAGGATTATCATCGGAAATGCGCGGGCACGCAGCGTGATCCCCGATCTTATAGTCGACGACAAGATTGTGACTTCAAAGGAGGGCCGCTCGCTGATCAATGCCCTAAAGGTCTCTCAACCAATAGGTAGGGGCATTATGGCCCCTCCAGGCGTTCCCCAAGAGAGGTTGGATATCCTGAGAGGCGCGTGGAATGAACTGAGGCGGAATACGAAGTTTCTCCGCGAGTTGGAGAAAGCTACCTTCATCAAACCGGAGGATTTAAAATCTGCTCAGGAAGTGAACGAAACTCTAGCTAAAGTACGGGCGATCCCGCAGGAAACCTGGAAGGTGCTTAGGGTCAAAATTCAAATGCAATAGCATGCCGTGAGGCTTGAGGGAGGGACCGCCGTCTCACACGAAACGGCGGTCTCCTGAATACGCGCGTAAGGGCCTGTTTTGGCAAAGAGATATCCGTAAGTCTTTCCCTAGGATGAGCGTATTATCCTGCCAAACCGGCCGTCAAACCTGGGCTACCTCAGTCTGACTTCAATCTCAATCATGACCCCAATCATTTAAGTGCCAGCCAAGACTCCGCTTTCTAGCCTACCGATATGCGCCAATCCGGTACGCAGTTACGGATCTGAAGTGAGCCCATGGTCACGGAGTGACCATCAAGCTAGCAACCCAGCAACCTAGAATAAGCCATTGATTTAATTTAACATTCCCCTTGCTCATGTTGCTCCCTTGACATAGTGGACCTTTTGGATCCAATATTTAAGTAAATATACATTCATCGGAGATTACTTATGGATTCAAAAAAACTAACTGATACCGGACAAGGGTCAAATCGTGTGAAGGTCGTGGCGCTGACCAAAGATGCTATAGAGCAGATAAAAAAACTGCTCGTGCGTGAGAAACTGAATGGTCATGGACTCAGAATAAACGTTGTCAGTGGAGGGTGCTCTGGATACTCCTACAAACTTGATTTTGTAAGAGAGGCTAACCCGAGTGATACCGTAGTTGAACAGGACTCGCTTAAGATCTATCTGGACCAATCCTCGATCGATCATCTGAAAGGTACCACTATCGACTACAAGAGCAGTCTAACGGGAGCCGGATTCACGTTCCAAAATCCGATGGCCACAGGCTCGTGTGGATGCGGGACCTCTTTTGCAGCGTAGGGGATGTTTTTTCAAAATTCCATGGACCTATAGAGCTTACGATTCCCCATGTTTGAAGGCATTTTTATGGTCCGGGTCCGGGGTCAAACTTCTATATCGATTCTGCTGAAAAACCCCCATTCACGACAATCTTGGGGGATCAAAAATCATTAACCCAGACCGGAAAATCGATTGTAGGGCATTTGTGAGCGAATAATTATTTCGCCATATTTCGGAAAAGACTTTTTCAGCAGAATCTATATCCTGACTATTTAATGATTGTTGAGTCGTAGAAGTCTGACCCCTGCTCGATACTAACATCTATACTTACTTTTTCTTGAGAACCTTATGGAGAAACGCTACCAGGGCGCCCTTTTTCGATAGTGCCGCTTCATCTAAAGTTTTAAAGTACCCCTGCACCGGGATCCGCCAGCTATCCAGGTGATCAGTGGGAGCATCCACCCGCAGGCTAGGAATACCCGTAACCCTGGTAAATTGTGATGATCCTTCTTTAGAGAGAAGCCAATTGATGTAAACTTTGGCCGCGTTGGGGTGAGGCGCCCTGTTGAACAAGGCCAAGCTGGCAGGTCCTGAGCTCAGAGCTCCTCCCTCTCGCATCTGTTGGGGCGGAACCATCTTGATGGGTACTCCTCGCTTGATCAGGTCCCTCGTCACCGTTTCAGCGGGTCCGAGCAGGATGGGGTACTTTCCCTTGCCTACCCAGTCGAGGGCCTGACGATCATTTCGCAGGACCATGAGGTCCTGCTTGACTAGAGCCCTAATAAAGTCGGGGCCCAGCTTGGGGTTCAGATAGAGGAAGCTAAAGAATGAGTAGCCGGGGCCTCCGTACCTGGGATCCCGGCCCACGATGATCTTTCCCTTCCATTTGGGATCCAAAAGATCCTTGAAAGACTTGAACTCTCGGCCCTTTACAAGGTCGGTGTTAATCACAAAGGCTGGCATGGTAGCTAAGCCCACAAGAAGATTGAACCGATCCTTATCGGAGTACCAGAGCTTCCCTGCGATCCAGTTCTTGGGGTTCCTTACCTCGGGAAGAATTAATGCTGGCTCAATGGGATCCAAGGCTCTTATGGGTTTCATGATAGTAATCGCTGTGCTGGGGCCGTGGACAGAAATATCCCACAGGTATTTCCCTGCACGTCTCTCTCTGATGACGCGGGGGGGCATCTGTGATCCTCTCAGCCC
>JAPUHZ010000321.1 GCA_027297485.1 Deltaproteobacteria bacterium | reverse complement strand
TCTTCAAACTGGAGAGGCAGGCACTGCTCAATACGTGGGAACGGCTTGGTGTATCTGCTGAGGCTCAGGCTCATGCATTGAAATCGCTCGTGGCGCGACGTAAGGACAATTTCAAATCGTCCTGGAAGTTGGCTCCACTCCCAAAAGAATTGGTGTTCAGCCTACAGGACGGTCTTGTCAAAATTAGTGCTAAGGATCCGTTGATAGCAGTTTCCATAGGTGAGAGTGGTTATCTCTATCGGACAGCGTTGTACTTTGCGAAAGATGCCGGTCGGTGGCGAATCGTCAAGTTTGATTGGGCTATTCCACAGTAGGAAGGGTCAAAAGTTAGCCATACGGACACTCATCCCCTATTCTTGGGGTTGGGGCTGGCCGTTGAAATATATACAAATGGCATCAGGCTGAGTCTACTTTTATACGCCTAACCTGGCGCTTCAGACCGTCCCTTCGGCAGGCTCAGGGCGGCTGAGCTCGAACGTTAACCGCCTAAACCTCAGGAGGGCAAATTTTCAGTTTGTCCTTGAGGCGTTTGACGTTGGCCTCTGCCTGCTTAGCCGCTAACTCTAATCTTTCCATGGAACTTTGATGGGATAGAATTTCAGCGTCGAGCTTTTCGATCCTTGCAAGGATATCTTTCCGAAAGAGCTCTGGTATCGTACCCAGGCATTCTTTTTCGTGGGGTGTGTGGGGTTAATTGAGAGGAGCATTAGGACCTGACGGGGAAGGCGGAGATCCAGCGCTTGCTCAAGAAACGAAAGAGATTGGTAGCGAGGCGGTATGCCATTAACAGGGTAAGGCCGACCCAGACTGCTAACAAACCCAGGTCCCACTGAAGGGAAATCCAGGCGATCGGGATGAAGATGCCGAGGGCTCCGATCAGCATGGCCCACATCAAGAAACGGGTGTCGTGGGCGCCTATGAGCACGCCGTCCAGGACAAAGACGATGCCGTTGAAGGGGAGAAATAAAGCGAGCAGGAGAAACATCCACCCGCTGCTGAGTGTTTGGATAACCTCAGGGCTTTTTGTGAAGAGGGCAATCAGGGGTTGCTGAAATAAGATATAGCCAAGGGCAAAGAGAAGTCCTGCAGCGCATCCCCAAAGAACGAGTGTCTTACCCAACCGAATTGCCTGTTCCTTACGATTAGAACCCAGATATTTTGCCACTAGGGCCTGTCCTGCAACCGCCAGGCCATCAATCGTGTCGGAACAGAGAAGCCAGAGTTGGAATGCGATCTCATGGCTGGCGAGAACACCAGCCCCCATTCTTGAGATCATCGCTGTTGCGAAGATCATGGAGAAGCGCAGTGCGCCGGTCCTGATGGCAATGTCCCGACCAATACGGGAGAGGGGGAGGAGTCTCCTAGGGTCGAAGCGCCATCGGGTGAGTCCATACTGCGGAGTGTATGAAGAGAAGAATAGGAGTCTTATACAAATCGCGCCGGCGATGGCTTGAGAGACGAGCGAGGCTATCGCGGCACCTCTGAGTCCCATGGCGGGAAGACCGAAGGCTCCGTAAATCAGGACATAGTCCAGGACTATATTCAGGCCGTTGACAAAAAGAGCGATAAACATAGGCGTGCGAGTGTTTTGAGTGCCGCGTAGAAACCCCACGGTTGCATAGAAGAGGAAAGTAAATGGAGTCCCGGCCATCCGGATGCGAAAGTAAGAACTTCCGGAGGCCAATACGGTCTGCTCGGCTCCCATGAGGGAGTAAAGATGGGGGGCGAAGAGTATGGAGAAGAAGGCGATGGCTATCCCGCCGACAATGGCGAAAAGGATCGCCTGAAGACAGATCTCCCCGCAGGCCTCAGGCTCGTTTGCGCCGTAGTGGTACCCGACGAGTGTCGTGGTGCCGAAGATCAGGAAGGTAAAGACCCAGTAGATACCTCCGATGAGGGCGGAGGCGATTGCGCGTGCGGCGAGGGGCTCCACCCCAAGATGTCCAATCATGGCAGTATCGGCAAGGCTCAGGATGGGTTCGCTGGCGATGGCCAGCATGGCGGGGATAGCCAGTCTTAATATTTCACGAGACTGGGAGGGAGGAGGGGAGGAGCTCTTCTGATCAGATATCGCGCCAGTCTCCACCGCGGAAGTTGAGCCGGACATTTCCCGAGGCAACCATCCGGTCGAATTTTCTCCTTAGCCAGCGTTTAAAGAGCGTACGGGTATAAGGGAATACGAGAAAGAGTGCCAAGAAATCCGTAAGTATACCTGGGGTGATAAGCATGACGCCGCCGACAAAGATGAGTACGGCATCTACCATCTCCTCCGCTGGAATCTTGTTCTGGGAAAGTTGACTCATAATCTGCTGCATGGTCTTGAGCCCTTGCCAGCGGACCAGGATCGATCCAAGGATTGCGGTGCCAAGAATGAGAACAATGGTATTCAGAGCCCCTATGGCACTTCCGATCTTGATCAGAAAGTAGAGTTCGATTAGGGGAACAATGGTGAAGAGTAGAAGGAGGCGGAGTAGCATAACAGTTAATTGAGCCTCCGCGCTGCCTCCGGGGGCGCCTTCCAGGTGAAGATTTCCGGGTGGATGATTTGTCCAAGGATCTCGAGCCCGTCTACCAATCGAGGGCCGGATCGGTTGAAGTAGGCGTGGCCATTGACGGCAAAGACCCTGTTCTCCTTGACCGCGGGCAGCTCATCCCATCCCGGAAGTTGGTAAAGCAGATGGACCTCTTTTAGAATCCGTTCGATATTAAAACCGCAAGGCATGAGTACAATCACTTCCGGTGCAAACTGCAGGACACTTTCCCAGTCGGATTTCATGGAGGGCTCTCCCTTTTTACCCAACATTTCTCTCCCTGCGGCCAGCTCGACCATTTCGGGTACCCAGTGACCGGGGCTGTAAATAGGCTCCAACCATTCCAAACAGACGACCCGTGGCCGCTGGATCGATTGGTGCGCCAGCTCTCTCACACGTTCTATCCGTCCTTTAAGGATTATTACAAAGTCTTCGGCATCGCTCGACCTCCCTGTAGCCTGCCCCACGCGCTCGATGTCTCGGAGCACATCAAAGAGAAGGCTCGGTGCGAGAGAGACGATTCTTGGTTCTTTCTGGAGGGTCCGGGCCGCTTTCAGCACTTCCTGATAATCGACGGCGCAGACATCACAGAGTTCCTGCGTCAGGATCAAGTCCGGGTCGGCTGCTTTAAAGCGGGGGAGGTCGATCTCGTAGATGCTCTTTTTCGTTTGAAGATGTTCACCGACGATTCGATCAATTTCACCGCTGCTGGTTTTGTCGGGGTCGATAGCACTTTTTACGACTGAGGGTATCTTTGTTGCTTCCGGTGGGTAATCACACTCGTGGGTGACACCCACAATGGAATCACCTAACCCTAGGGCAAAGGCAATTTCCGTAGCGCTGGGAAGGAGAGAACAAATGCGCATGTTTCAATCATTAGCGCAATAGGACGATTTATGCTAGTCGGTGAGATCTTCAAGTATGGTAGGGTGAAACACCTTATGAGTAAAGGTGACTAAAAAGGTCCTCAATTGAATCAGTTTGGGATTTAGATGCTAGCATGCCACTCAACCTCGGCTTATGCGATCCCTTTGCCTAGTTCCGTGGTGCAAGGACACTGGTCGGGAAAACGCTCACACTGGATTTCTTTTGCCGGTGCGGCGGCGGGCTTGATAATGCGCACTTCTTCTTTTACCTGCTCCCTAAAGTTGCGCGTGATCAGCAGCCAGACAGCGAGGGTCGCCAAGGTCACCCAAGCCATCCACTGGGTATTGAGCGGCATAGGGAGCACACCGTCGGGCGCCGCTCGCTTGAGCCAAAGAAGAATGGCCACCGCGCCGATCATTTCTGAGGTTCTGGCCGCGACGCCGTCAACGGCGATCTTTACCGCGGAGCGGTCCGTCGGGTCGACCGGAAGAAACGCCTGCTCCCAGATGGAGCGGTGCACCGACGAGCGAAGTCCCCCCTCCGTCACTCTTAAAACAGAACGGCTGAGGGCGGTCGCTGCGGCCGTCACGAAAGTGGTCCCCCCGATGAGCGCAAGGGGCAGCACCATCAGTCCCCCTCTGAGTCCGACCTTGTCTTGTATCTTGGGCGTGGCGAAGAGTTGCAGCATCAAGGAGCTGAAATTCAGCATGATGTAAAAATTGGCGAAAAAGTTGGCATTGCCCTTTGACCCCATCTGCGCACTGGTGGCGGCGGCGTAGAACTGGAAGTCGATCAGCAACCCAGCGAGGGCGCCTAACATCGAAATGAATAAAAGTGTCAGTGAATACTTGTTGCTTAGCGGAGCCAGAAATCCAGATTTCTTTTCTTCGGCTTTCTTGAGGGCGATGTTGGTGGGGAACCGGCGATGGATGTGCACGACGAGGGCGACCACGCCAAGGATGCATAGTGCACCCAAAAAAATCAACCATTTGGCGTCGAGATAGGGAGCCAGTCCCTTGGATATCAAGCCGCCCGTCATGCCGCCGGCGAGGGTGCCTGCGCCGATCCTAGTGAACGAACGTGCGGCCTCGCTCTTGGGCGTTTTCTCGAAGATGTCCGACGCCAATAGCCACAGGCTCGCAAAGAGCAGTCCGAAAATCGCCGGGATGAAGATGAAGATGGCAAGAAGCAGTTTGCTGTCGCCGGGCTGCAGAAACGGCGCAGCCCCAGCCATCACGGTCGCCGCGAGCAGCAGAATTCCCACGCGCGCGCGGCGCGCGCCCCAGACTTTCATTGTCTTGACGAAAATCAGAGCGAGCGGCAAAGACGCGAGGCCGATATTGATGTAAACGAGCGGCAACTGAAACAACCCGCCGCTCCCCTGAAAGAAGAGCGCGTCTCGTCCTGTCTTGGCTAGGATGAATGCCGAGGTCAACAGTCCCATGCTGACAGCCGGCAATACTGTCTGCAGGTAGGACTCGGTCTTTTTGCCCGCGGCGCTCATGATATTTGGTGTAAGTTGGCTCGGCGCTGCCGATGCTTGGATCGGGTTCCCTGCCTTCTACCCTCCGGCACCCAGGGATCTGTCGAGATTGAAGGCGGCACTGATCAGTGCCAGGTGGGTAAAGGCCTGGGGAAAATTTCCCAGCGCCTCCCCACTGTGGCCTGTTTCCTCCGCATAAAACCCCAGGTGGTTGGCGTAGCCGAGCATCTGTTCGAACATGAGCCGGGCCTCATCCACCCGCCCCGCCCGGGTCAGTGCCTCGACGAGCCAGAAGGTGCAGATGTTAAAGGTCCCCTCTTCTCCACTCAGCCCATCGGCGGTTTCTGCGACGTTGTACCGGTAAACCAAGCTGTTAGATACAAGCCCACCTCTCTTAGGTGACTGCATCATGGCATCCAAGGTCTTGAGCATTCGTGGGTCGGTCGGTGAGACGAAGAACACCAGAGGCATCATTAGATTGGCCGCGTCCAGAGAATCACTCCCGTAATGCTGCACGAACGCCTCGCGCTTGGGATTCCATCCCTTGTCCATGATCTCCTCGTAGATCCGGTCCCGAACCTTTAGCCATTTTTCACGGTCCGCAGGGAAGGACCGCTTGTCGGCTAGGCGCAAGCCACGATCGATTGCGACCCAACACATGAGCTTCGAGTACAGGAAGTGCTGCTGCCCTCCGCGAACCTCCCAGATTCCCTCATCTTTGCGCTGCCAGTTGTCACAGACCCAGTTGATAAGGCGTCGGAGATGAGTCCAGAGGTCATAGGAGATGGGGCTCCCGTACTTGTTGTAGAGATACACCGAGTCCATCAGCTCGCCGTAGATGTCCAACTGCAACTGGTTGGCCGCGCCGTTTCCGATCCGCACCGGGCGGGAGCCTTTGTAACCCTCCAAGTGATCCAGGGTTTCTTCGGTCTCGATGCGGCGCCCATCGATCCTGTACATGATCTGGAGAGAGCCGTCCGGATTCAGCTCGCGACAGCGGGCTTCTAACCACTGCATGAACTGGGCCGCCGCATCGGTAAACCCGATACGCATCAGCCCGTAGAGTGTGAAGGCAGCATCCCGGATCCAAGTGAACCGATAGTCCCAGTTACGTTCGCCGCCTATCCCCTCAGGAAGGCTGCACGTGGGGGAGGCCACGATGGCTCCTGTCGGCTCGAATGTAAGCAATTTGAGGACCAACGCCGACCGGTGGACCATCTCACGCCAGCGGCCTGTGTAGGTGCACTTCGAGAGCCAGCGGCGCCAGTACTCCACGGTCTGCTTGAACAGCTCGAAGGCTTCCGGCTCAGAGAGTACTGCCCCGCAGTCGGCTCCACCTTCTACGTCCTGAAGCAAAAAGGTCGCAGTCTGTGCCTCCTTTAGTTTGAACTGGGCGATGACTCCGTTTCCATTCTGTTTCAACGGGACGCGTGTGGCGAGTCCCAGACTGAGTCCTGGCGACTGAAAGCATGCTCCCCCGGCAGAGATCGTCGTCGTGTGCTTATCTCGAGCGTAGTTGAATGCAGGATAGCATTCCATACGGAAGGCCATCGTTCCACGGACCACGTTGACTCTGCGGACCACCTGGTGGTGTCCATGGTCTTTTGCAAGCGCTCCTACGGGCATATAGTCCGTGATCTCTCCGACCCCTCCGGGTGAAAGGAAACGCGTAATTAAGATGTTAGTCTCGGGCCAGTAGAATTGTTTGTGCGTGATCCCTTGAGCGGCTGGGGCGATCTTGAAGTGCCCGCCTTTTTTGTCGTCAAGAATAGACGCAAAGACACTGGGTGAATCAAAATGCGGAAAGCACAACCAGTCAATCGACCCATCCATTCCCACAAGGGCCGCTGTATGCATGTCTCCGATGATCCCGTAATTTTCAATTGGTTGATATGCCATATCTTTCCTCCTGAGCCACGTTTATAAGAACCTTGATTTCTTTAAACTTCAACCGCCAAAGCATCAACCCCCTTCTTGAAAGCCTGGGTACAAAGTCATGCCGCCGTCTACGAAAAGGCTGATGCCGGTCACGTAGTCCGCGTGATCGGAGGCAAGCCAGACGGCAGCCCGCCCGATGTCCTCAGCCTCGCCGATCCGTTTATAGGGCACTAATTTCATGAGTTCTTTGTAGGCTTCGGGAGTATTCCATGCGGCCGTGTTGATCGGGGTGCGGATTGCTCCCGGGGAAATGCTGTTGACCCGGATCCGATAGGCGGCCAGCTCCTGGGCGATACTTTTCATCATGAGCATCACACCACCCTTAGAAGCAGCGTAATTGACGTGTCCCGCCCAGGGAATCACCTCATGGACGGAACTGATACAAATTATCTTGCCTGCTGAGCAAGAGACCTCTTTAACTACACCGCGTCGCTTGAACTCCCTGACCGCTTCGCGTGCGCAGAGGAATTGACCGGTAAGATTGACGCTTATAACGTCATTCCATTGATCCAGTGTCATCTCATCGAACGGAGCATCCTTTTGCAACCCTGCGTTGTTGATCAAGATATCGATAGTCCCGAACTCTTTCAGCATCCGTTGAAACATCGCCTGCACCTGATCTTCTTTAGAAACGTCGGTCTTGTGGGTGCTCGCTTTGCTACCACTACGGACAATCTCATCCGCCACCTCTCTGGCCGCCTCCTCGCCGGAGAAGTAATTGACAACCACATCTGCGCCTGCCTGTCCGAGAGCGATGGCTATCCCTTTTCCGATGCCCGAATTGGCGCCCGTGACCAACGCTTTTTGCCCATTCAATATTTTTTCGATTCCGCATGTGGGCATGACCACGTCTGGTATTTTATCTGCGTGAACGGTGGTACTCATATGTAACCCTCCCTAGAAATTTCGCGTACCGCGCAAATTTGTTGATTCGTCAGCTACAGCTTTGATTATATTTTCTTACTAACGCTCATCTCCTCGATCAAAATAATTCAGCCATCAAAAATACACCGTTATTTGGAGACATCTATCACGGAAGCCAATTATATCAACCACGGGGTTTTTTGATAAATAATCCCCGGCCTACGTCAACTCACTAGAATGGAGAAACGGGCCACATAAGACTCACCTGGAGCCACGCTGTTCAGTTCTGGCCAACCGCTGGCCAGCGCGTTAGTCGCTGCTGTCATAGGTTCAAAACAAATGAGGTTTCGGCCGGCTGGAGCCCAGACTATCGCATAGGGATACCCGAACTCAAAGCATACTGCCAGCTTTCTATTACCCCCTTCAAGCGTAAACGTGCTCTGATTGCCGTTACTGGCAACCAGATCATCAAACAAGTCGTCATAGATGCGATCGCCCAGTCGACCCTTCTCTGCGACGACGGGCTCCCGCTCTCTTGTGGGAAGGTTCTGGGCGCTGAGCCGGTAGTGTCTGCGGATCGGCAGATCAACGATCCATTCTTCACGTTTCACGCCTGGGAGATGAAAATATGGGTGCCAACCAAAAACTACAGGAACACTTGGCTTCCCGGTCGCAGTTAATTTCGTCTCAATCGATAGACAGGCTCCTGTAGTAGCTCCTGCCAGGGTAATCACGTGCTCAAGACGATGGGGAAAGGGAAAACCTGGAAAGATGGGGGAATTGGCGTCCACGTTCAGCATCGCTGTAAGGCGAGCGCACGTCATGCTGGCAGCAACTTCCGTCACGGTCCACTCCTTGCGACCTGCTCCTAATCCATGAATCGGTAAGCCGTTGGGGTCACGAGCGACGAGAGGTGCAACCGGCTGGAGATCGACTTCTTTTCCCTCGACCCTGTAAGTTTCGCTTTCTAACCGGTTACCCCAAGGGTGCAGTAGGGGTATGCCGAAGGTTTCGCCTCTTTCCACGTAACCTTTGAGGCCGTTCTCTTGAACCAGCAATTCCTCGCCCTTGTGAGTAAGGGAGGTACCAACCATGCCGGCGCCAGGCACGAAGGTTGCCGTGACCTGGGCGTCTACTGATTCCAGCCGGTATCTCAGATAACCTTCAAGGTCTATTTCACTGATACGATGTTTCATGTTTTTTTGGAGATAGGGCAATGGACAGACAGACTACTAAAAATCTTGCATTCATCGATCTACCTTCTTACAGAGCCTCTCAACCCAGCCGTCCCAACAGGTGATCCCCACCCGCAACGCGTTGGCTATGATGGTGAGTCTAGGATTCACCGCTTTACTCGAAACAAAAAAGCTACTATCGACAACGTAGAGGTTATCCGGTTATTTCGACCTAGTGCCGCTATGCTGCAGCGAGCAGGGTTGGTAGATCGTAATCGAGCATCTCGCCGATCCGCCGAATGGTGATGTCGGCGGACGGATACTTTTTAAGAACCGCTGGGTCAGTCGCGTAATGACCTTGTTGGGGGAAAACGGTTGTTACTTTTTTGCGCCAGGCCGCTTTTATGGATGCTAAAATTCGCAGCTTATCGTCCACCAGCACATAGTGGTCGGCCGGGTAGCGGCTTTCGATGTCCTCGATTTCAAGCTCCTTGTGAATATAAATCAGGACATTTCTATCGACTATGTCAAGGAGCCCGGAGCGCTCGACTTTGTGCGGTTGAAAAACAACATCGCCGTCCGTGAGGATGACCGCGGGCCCCCAAGCCTTGAGGTGATCCACAACATCGAGAGAGCTTGGGAACAGGCGGTTGGCAAACGGGTAGTTTATGAGAAAAGAGGATACGGCGAGAAGGTTCGTATCCCGTGGGTGCTCAATCCGATACCGTTGGAGAGTGCCCAGGTAGTCCGCATAGCCCAGTTCGGTTCGTAGTTCCTCGAAGATCGCCCAGTAACGTCGCTGGCACTCGCCCCCGATCTCGCGCTCAAGGTGACGCATCAAGTCGGTGATAACACGATCGTTGTCGAGAAGGGTGTTATCGACATCGAGAAGAAATACCACACGTTTCGGAACCATCTTCATCCTCCTTTTTTGCATGGAGTTGTGGGCATTGTGTCTATTCCAATGGCTTAAGATCACCGAG
>JAPUHZ010000320.1 GCA_027297485.1 Deltaproteobacteria bacterium | reverse complement strand
GCTCTCCCAAAGGAGCAAAGCCAGCTCTTCCATCAGCTTGAACTGGTCGACCAGATTCTGATAGCGCCGGATGCATTCCGGATCTTTGTCGACGAGGATGCGGCGCACGCCAGTGTACGTCATCCGAGCTTGACTGCGAATTACCGAGTTAAAAAATTGGCTCTGAAGTACTTCCCCTTTTCGGTTAATCTCTAACAGCGCGGTTTTAGTCAAACGGTCCTCTCCGGGTTTAAGGCTGCAGATTCCATTCGAGAGTTCCTCGGGGAGCATGGGGATGGCCCGATCGGGAAAATAGACGCTGGTTCCTCTCTGATATGCTTCTTGATCGAGGGCTGTATCCTGCCGGACGTAGGAGGCAACATCGGCGATGGAGACATAGAGGTGGTAATGGCCGTTGTTTTTCTGCACGCTGACGGCATCGTCGAAATCACGCGCCTGTTCGCCGTCTATCGTGACCGTGGAGAGCGAGCGAAGGTCCATACGGGATTCCAACTCTCTGGGATTGATAGTTCGTGGGCAACGGCCTGCCTCACGCTGCGCCTCGGACGTGAAGGCAGTAGGTAGGCCGTAGCGGAAGACGATGGCCTGGGCTTGGACCTCCGGGTCATCGGGGTCTCCCAAGATCCCCAAAAGCTTTGCTTCCGGAGAAGACAATGCAGTTCCATAGCGATGAATCTCGGCGGTGATCACCTTCCCCTTATCGGGTTTTAGAGGAGTATGGGCCAGTGGGATGGCAGGTGCTATTCTTAAGTCCATGGGGACAAGATAGGCTCTTCCTTCAAACTCATCGTAGGTTCCAAGGAGAAGCTTTTGTCCGCGCTCCAAAACCTGCACAACGTGCGCCTCCTCTCCCCTTCTTTTTTTGTTGATGCGGACCATGACCACGTCTCCGTGCATGACACGGCGCATCTCGCGCCGGTTTAAGTAGATATCCTCCGTCCCTCTTTCATTCGGAATTAGGAAGCCAAAGCCGTCAGGATGGGCCTGGATTTTCCCGGTCACGCAATTTTGCGCGTCTGGAAGGGCGTAATGACTTTTTTTGAGCCGCATGATCTTCCCCTCCCGGGAAAGCTCTCTCAGGCTGTCCGTGATTGCCTGGAAATCCCCCCGAGAGGCGCCTATGCCCTTAAGGATCTCCCGGGGCGTAAAGCGACGGCGTGGCTTAGAGGAAAAAAAGGCCAGGATCTTTTGTTTGCTGGGCGAGCGGGGTGATGCCATCACTCAGAGGGAGATTCCGTGGCGAGATCCCTGAGAAGCCAGTCCTCTCCGATTTCGGCCGGTCGGGAGATCTCGGTCAGCGGAACTTC
The DNA here is from genome assembly GCA_027297485.1 of Deltaproteobacteria bacterium. The sequence continues at coordinate 7,573 of JAPUHZ010000320.1, read as the reverse complement.
ATTCTTAAGAGAGGTTAGGATCGAGCGGGCGGTGCTCAGGAAATCATCCACGGCCATGAGAACAATAACGGCCTTTTTGCGATCCACGGTTCGGATGATCCCTACCCCCTCGTAGGATTCGAAGATGAACTTAACATACGCGATATCTTCGGGGGGGATCTCTAGGTAAATCTCGTGTAGACTCATTCTAATGGAGGGCTACTTCCCGAAGAGCTGTTCCAACCCCTTTTGGATCCAGTCTCCCTTTTTCTCCTTTTGATCTCTCTCTCTTCCCAATAGGCGATCTATGCCTCTTCGTAGCAGGCCTTTCTGAATCGCCGCGACGAATCCTTTGAGGTCAGGCTTGGCCTGGACATTAGGGAGTGTCCCTTCGAGGAGGAAGGGGACAGCGAGTCTTCCCTGCCGGTCCACCATGTAGCGGACATTTCTGTGCTCCTGCATGAGTTCTTGAGTGAACTGGGGGGACATAACCAATGTCGCTTTCCATTTCATGGTCTTGTCGAAATCGATCCAGCCTTCTCCGTTGATGCTGTAATCGGGGGTAGCCAGGAGGAGATCGTCGGTGTGGATCCGTCCCTGCTTGACAGCGAAGGTTGCCGACAGAGTATCAAAAGGGGTATCCCGCCTCTTAAAAATGGTGCTGTAACGGGGAGGTATACGGGATGATATCAAGTTGGAGATCCCAGGTAGCCCTGTGATCTTGGAGAGGACTTGCTCGACCAAATTAAAATCTTTGAGTGACCCATCGATAACATTAGTTTTACCCTCCCCTTGTAGGCTCTTCTGCAAGGCAGAGCCGTCCTTCCCCTCTCCCCGCAACTTGGCCTTAAAGTTCAATCGTCCCTCTATATGGTCCTTGAACTTGGGAAACTTCTGAGACAGCAGGGCCTGTAAATCCATACCCTCGATAGTGGCATCCAGGGCGAGGCGCTGAGAGTTCTTCGGACCGGTTTCCCAGGCGCCGTTGGCTCGAAAAGTCCCGCTCCACGCCCGAAACGAGAGGTCCCTAAAGCTCAGCCTCCCCGGGGACCATGCGACTTTTCCTCTCAGGTTGCGGTAAAGGATTTCTTGGAGAGTGCCTTCGGAGGAGGAGAAGTTCCCTATCAGCGTTGTTTTTCCCTTCCTCATTTGGAGTTCTCCCGTACTCAGTAAGGCTTTCATCCAGTCTGCCTTATAAGCCGTAAGGCCCGTTAAATCCGCGAGGTTAAGTCGGGTGGAGCGCAAGGTGTAGCGAATGAGGGGTTGGAAAAGATCGGGCAGCGTAGCCTCGAAAGAGAAATCCGAAGAGCCCAGACGAAGAGAGGAATTTTCGATGCGCACCTCTTTGCCCAGAAAGGATACTCGGGCGGTCATCTTCTCAATGCTGCTCCCGCTCTTTTTGTCTTTAGCTTGAATCTTGTCGAGGTTCAGGGTGCCCCGGATATCGAAGCGCCCATCCTGGAGGCCGAGGTTTTTTTTGATGGAGAGGTCCCATTGTAGATTTCCCCCGATGCTATAATCGGAGAGCGGCAGTAAGAGTCTATCCCAGCCGGAAAGGTCCACCCCTTCTGAGCGCAGGCGCAGAACGAGACGTCGCTCGGGCGACGCTTCTAGGGATCCGGAAAATCTGAGTTTCAGATTGTGGATCGTGAGGGTAGACTCTTCAAAGACGAGCCGCTCTTTCCAGCGCCTTACCTTCAGGTCTATCTGGGCCGGAATGCCCCTGGCTTTTCTTAGCCAGTTCCCATATCGGATCTCGCTTTCCACTGCCTTGATCAGGGTATGCACCTTCAAGTCCTTTAGGTTGCCTTGGAGTTCGCTCGTCACGCTTAGGGGACCCTCAGAGATGAGAGAGGCCGGCAGGGCTTGCTTGAGAAGGGGAATCTTCTTGAGATGATCTAGGCTTACCGGATTGATGACTATCTTCCCCTTGATCTTGCCTTCCGCCCAGCGACGGCTCTTGGAGAGATCCAATTCCCCATTTATCGTCACGTTGTCTCCTGTTGAGCCAAAAAACGGTCCTGTGAGGGTGAGGTCGCGGATTCGAGGTCGCCCCAACGTGCCCAGGAGGCTCGCCTTGAATGTCAAGGGGCCCGTGATATCGAGATAAGGAGGGATGTTCTCTCTCAGGAAAGGGATGGTACGGGTTAATTGAGGGAGAAGAAGCGGATCGATCTGAACCTGCAGCTCTAGAGGATATCGGCTCCAGTCTCTGTCGCCTCCAAACGGCCCCAGCCACCCTTCCACGCTCAGGTTTTGTCCCTGCGCTGCGAATAGGTTAGCTGCGAGTTTAACGCTTGTTGTCCCTGTGAGGGTAAGACCTTTGATGTCCATATCCAGGTTGCGGATAAGGATCTCAACAGGTTCCTTGACCGAACGATCAATATAATAGATCTTGCCGTTCGTCACATTTATTGCTGAAGCGAGAAGGATCGGGACGGATCGCCTTTTTTTCCCTTTTTCTGCTTTGGTCTTTTTTGTCACTTTCTTCGAGCCGGTCAGAGCCGAGATATTGAGGCTCCCTGCTTCGTTCTTGATGATCTGGATTTCAGGCTCATTCAGGATAAATGTTTTGATTTCAATATTTCCCATCAGGAGCGGGAGCCATCGGACCTGCATCGTTAACTCTTTGGCCTGAATAAAGGGAGTTGCGGCAAAGCGAGGATCCTCGGCAATACGGAGGTTTTTTGCCGCTAGCCCTAGACCACCCCACAGGCTTAACTGGAGCTGATCAAACGTGAGGGATCTCCCTAGGGCCTTCTGGATCTCTTCTTGAATGCGGTAGCGGTTTTTGTCGATGAGGGTGTTGAGGGAGACTGCGAGGAAGGTTAAGACGAGGGTGAATGTAATGAGGATGATAGCGATAACCTTGCGTGCCATTGTTTTACTGCGGTACTCGGAAAGTCGAGGACTCTTTGGGCCTAGGTCACCCTCTCAACGATGGTGGCAATGCCTTGGCCCACACCAATGCACATAGTGGCCAACCCGTAGCGGCTCCCGCGCCTTCTCATTTCATGGATCAGGGTAGTCATAAGGCGCGCACCGCTGCATCCGAGCGGGTGACCCAGAGCGATAGCGCCGCCGTTGACGTTGACCTTCTTTATATCTAGACCCAACTCTTTAATACAGGCAAGAGATTGGGAGGCGAAGGCCTCGTTGATTTCAACGAGGTCGATCTGCTCTGTCGTGAGACTCGCCCTTTTCAGGGCTTTAAGCGTGGCCGGGACAGGCCCCATCCCCATGAAGGAAGGGTGGACTCCGGCCACCGCAGACGCCACAATCCGCACCAGAGGTTTGAGCCTGAGGGCCTCGGCCTTCTCGTGCGTCGTCAATAGGAGGGCAGCCGCCCCATCAGAGAGTGGAGAGGCGCTGCCCGCGGTGACGGTTCCATCTTTCTTGAAAGAGGGTTTTAGTGCCGCAAGTTTTTCCAATGACGTGTCCGGCCTGGGACCCTCGTCCTTATCACAGACAAGAGCTTTCCCCTTCCGTTGGGGCACCTCAACAGGGACGATCTCATCTTTAAAGATCCCTTTTTCGTTTGCCCGTACCGCCCGCCGGTGACTCTCCAGAGCGAAGGAGTCCTGCTCCTTGCGACCGATCTGATATTTCTCTGCAACGTTTTCAGCCGTGTCACCCAGGCTGATCAGCGGGTAGAGTTCCCCCAGGCGAGAATTGGGGAAACGCCATCCTAAGGTGCTGTCATAAACGGTTACATGACCGCGGGGAAAAGGGGTTGCACCCTTTCCCATGACCCATGGGGCGCGCGTCATGTTTTCTACACCGCCGGCAATAAACATTTCCCCATGGGCCGTTTCAATGGCCCGGCCTGCCTGGTTGATGGCCTCAAGGCCGGAGCCGCAGAGTCGGTTAATAGTTGCGCCAGGGATGGTATAGGGGAGACCGGCCAGGAGAGAGGAGATGCGCGCAATATTGCGACAATCTTCCCCTGCCTGGTTGCTACAGCCCAGATAGACATCTTCAACCTCTTCGGTGTTGATTCCAGTCCTCTGCACCAGCTTAGCAATGACGTGCGCCGCCAGGTCGTCTGGGCGGATGTCCTTCAGGATTCCACCATGGCGTCCCAGCGGCGTACGGATGGCATCAACAATAACCGCCTCTTTCATTTTCCTAAACCCTCGCTGTAATTATAAAAACCTCTGCCACTGTTCTCGCCTAGCCACCCTGCCAGCACCATTTTTTTTAATAGGGGGGCAGGCCTATAGCGATCGTCGCCTGTCTCCCGCTGCAAACCTTCCAGCACCGCGAGCACTTCATCGAGACCAATTTGGTCAGCCCAACGAAGTGGTCCAAGAGGATAATTGGTGCCGAGCCGCATGGCCTGATCAATATCTTCCGCTTGAGCCACGCCTTCGTCCAGACTCCTTGCTGCCTCATTGATGATGAGACTAAGAATGCGAGGGAAGACCAACCCCGGCGTATCTTTGACTCTCGCCGTCTCTTTACCCAGCGAGTTGAAGAAGGCCTCGGCCTCCTGAAAAGAGTTCTCTTGAGTTCGTAGTCCTCCGCTCAATTCTATCAGCTTTCTTGCCTTAAGGGGATAGAACGTGGCGAAACCAACGACCCTCTCGGCTCTACCTGCCCAGGAGGCGACCTGCGTGGTGGAAAAGCCCAGGCAGGATGTTAGGATGATGGAAGAAGACGGCGAGATGGCGTCCAGTTTTTTGATGACCTCTCTTTTCTTCTCCTCGGCTCCGGCATGAGTCTCAACGATCAACGAAGCGGAAGCGGCAGCCCCCTCCGGAGCGGGGTGAAGCGTTGCCTCGAACCCTTTGACCCGACTGAGCTCAAGTAATTCCGCAGCCAGGCGATTGCTCCCAATGATAGCTAAACTATTTTTGGCCATAGGTATAAAATCCCCTACCGGATTTTCTTCCTAGTTCCCCCGCCAGGACCTTCTGGCGTTGAATGGGACTCGGGCCGAACCTGGGGTCTTGAAAAAACGATAAATATAGCGACTCATTCACCGCAAAGTTTACGTCGATGCCGATCAAATCCATCAGCTCAAAAGGACCCATCCGGAAACCACCCGCCTCTCTCATGATTCGATCTATTGCCTCTATTGTGGCTTGACCTTCACCGAGAGTACGCAACGCCTCGTTGTAGAAAGGCCGGGCTATGCGATTAACGATAAAACCGGGTGTATCCTTGGCGCGGACCGGCGTTTTACCTATCCGGCGGACGAGGGTGGTAGCCTTTTCCATGGTCGCCGTACTCGTCCGGTTTCCTTGAATGACCTCTACCAGGGGCATTAGTGGTGGAGGGTTGAAAAAGTGCATTCCCAGCACTCGTTCAGGATTGTTTGTAGCCGCAGCTATAGCGGTCACGGATAGGGACGACGTGTTGCTAGCGAGGAGCGTTTCTGGGCCGCAGATCGCATCGAGATTTTTGAAGGTCTCACGCTTAAGATCAAGCCTTTCCGGTGCCGCTTCGATAACCAGCTCTGCCCCTTGGAACTCTTCGAGTCTCAACGTTCCGTGGAGCCTTGCAAGGATCTGCCGTTCCTCATCAACGCTGATCCTGCCTTTTTCCCTACTCCTTTGGACAAAGCCCTTGATTCTGTTCAATCCCTTATCGATAAATTCCTGCGAGATGTCATAGAGGAGCGTGTCGAATCCCGACTGAACGGAGACCTGCGCGATCCCGGCCCCCATCGTGCCAGCACCCACGACAGCTATCTTAGATTGAGCTGACAATCTCCTTACTTTCCCGTGAAGACTGGAGGCCGCTTTTCCAGGAAGGCACGCACCCCTTCGTCAAAATCCGCGCTCCTGCCTGCGATCTCCTGGAGATAGGCCTCATATTCCAGTTGGGCTTCCAACTCGGATAAAAAGGCGCGGTTCATTGCCCGTTTGATGAGGCCGATGCTTCTGGGACCAGAGGCCAATTTTTCCGCCATCTCTCGGGCCGCCCCTGAGAATTCGCTCGCAGGGACCACTTTGGCTACCAGGCCGATCCTGAGCGCTTCCTTGGCATCCACCGACTCTCCGAGGAGCAAGAGCTCCATCGCCTTGCTCAGCCCAACCAGCCGGGGGAGGATGAAGCTTCCGCCGCTATCTGGAGCCAGCCCCACCCGGACGAAGGCCTGAATAAATTGCGCCTGCTCTGATGCGATGCGCAGATCGCAGGCCAGGGCCAAGTTGCACCCTGCACCGGCAGCAACCCCGTTCACCGCAGCGAGAACAATTTTTTCCGTGCGGCGAAGGCGGAGGATAATCGGATTATACTTTTCTCGCAGAGATGCCCCTAAAGAACCTCGCTGCTCCCTTGTCCGACTCTTGAGATCCTGCCCGGCGCAGAAGGCCCGGCCTGAACCTGTCAGTAAAAAGCAGCGGATGGTTTTATCCTGATCTGCATCCTTGAGGGCATCTTGAAGCTCACTGTTCATCTGGGGTGTATAGGCGTTCAGGGCCTGGGGACGATTCAGCGTAATCGTAGCCACTCCGTTTTGTTTTTCATAGATGATCGTCTCGTAGCCCACAGATCCTCTCCCTTACTTTCCCTTAAATTCTGGTTTGCGTTTTTCCATGAAGGCCTTCATGCCCTCCTTCTGGTCCTCGGAGGCGAAGAGCAGATAAAAGGACTTCCGCTCAAATTCCAACCCTTCATCCAGAGGTGTGTTGAAGGCTTTTAGAATCGCCTCCTTGGCGAGTTTTACGGCAAGGGGAGACTTGGAGGCGATCTTCTTGGCTACATCTTTTGCTTCCTCCAGGAGAAGTTCCACGGGCACAATCTTATTGACCAAGCCACATCGCTCCGCCTCGGCTGCGCTTAGAAATCTTCCCGCAAGGATAACCTCCATAGCGCGGTATTTTCCTATCGTCCGGGTCAATCGCTGTGTTCCCCCAGTCCCCGGAATAACACCGAGGTTCAGTTCTGGCTGACCAAAACGAGCCGTCTCTGAGGCAATGATGATATCGCAGCTCATAGCCAGCTCACATCCCCCGCCCAGAGCAAATCCGCTTACGGCAGCGATGATAGGCTTGGAGACCTTGTTGATTCGGTCCCTAAAGGTGAGGCGACTCTTTAGACGTTCATCGAATGGGGTGGCCTCAGCCATCTCTTTGATGTCCGCCCCGGCGGCAAAGACCTTCTCACCACCGGTGAGGATGATCACCCGGATTTCCGGGTCCTGGTCCAGGTCTTCCATCGCAGTCGCGAGTTCTTTGACCAAGAAGGAGGCGAGAGCGTTCAGTTGTTTCGGCCGGTTCAGGGTGACAATGGCTGTGGAACCCTCTTTTTCGACCAAGATGTATTCATATCCCATAGTATATAAAGCTATACACTATGGGGGGAGGGATTTTCAAGGTTGACACGATTCTAGCGCGAAAAGTGTGGTGCTCCAGAAAAGCGCAGGGGGCCCGCTCCTCCCTTCGATAAACTCAGGGTGGTGAGGAGTCTCGAACCACAGCGGGAGCCGATGAACCTCTACCTCCAACTTGCTTGACATCGGCAACACCAGGGCGTAATCTTTGAGTAGACCAGATTTTTGGTCGACTGAATGGGGAGCCCAAAATGTCCAAGATCCTGCCTATCTCCGAGGTCAAAACGCGGTTGCCGGAACTGGTGTCTGGAG
>JAPUHZ010000032.1 GCA_027297485.1 Deltaproteobacteria bacterium | reverse complement strand
CCCTTTCGGCTTCCATTCCCGCACCAGCTTCTTGGCCTCGGCGATCTGCGCGGGAGTCATATTCTCGGCTAGACTGTCACGGATTTTCGCGGCGCCTTTCTGACCCTTCGCAGCCGCTAGGCTGTACCACATATGCGCTTTGACATAGTCCTGCTCCACACCCCTCCCATTGGCGTACATTGCACCGAGATTGGCCTGGGCATTGGCCCAACCCTGGTCCGCAGCTTTGCGGAACCATTTCACCGCTTCCCCGTAGTCCTTCGTCACACCTTGGCCTTTGAAGTACATGAAACCGAGACCGACCTGGGCATTGAAGTTACCCCGGTCGGCATACTGTCGAAATATTCGTAGCGCCGTTTCGTAGTCGCCACGTTTATATGCCTCGTATCCCGTAGAAAAGTCTGCACCAAGGGCCGTCATGCTTCCAACAAACAAGGCAACGGTTACAAGACCGATGGCAATTTTCTGGATAGTCATACGTTTATCCACACGGCCAGTGACTACCATGGTTGGAGGAGAATAGTAGCCCTTAGCGGATCAGAGGTTTCACTTACTCATTCGTGAGAAAACCACGTAGATAGAAGTGAACAGGAGCGGCTCCTGTTGAACCATGACTCACAGCGACGATCTCACCAGCTACGAAGTGGATCCCAGTGGCAAAAGTATGTGTGAAAGCGCTTGTGGACGACACAGTAATTAAAGAAGGTGCAGGTAAACCGTCTCTCAGTATTCTAATGTCGCGGGCGTCGCTACCAGCGGATGAGATTATGAGATCGGAAATAATAAGACGGCGATTAGCAGGCACCGTGAAAACATTAACGACGGTCTCGCGCGGGACGTTATCCTCGATGATTTCAACAATATCGAGAGTTCTGGCTTGGACTTCCACCGGCAATGGCGTGTTCACGACGTTCACATCTTTTACGGGGGGATCAGCTTGGCCTTGATCGACATACGGACCGATGACCGTAAATACCCCCGCAAGGATAACGAAACCAGCGACGGCAAAGATATAATTTCTCAATTTCCCCATAAGACACCTCCTTTGGATTTAAGTAGACGGCCTTCGGGCCATCTTTTATTTAGGCTTTTTGCTCCACTTGCGGGGGCCTTTTTTATTCCCATTCATATTTTTCTTTGAGTACGTGCTTTATCTTAGTTGAACACTGATCCATGAATTTCTTAACGGGATTCCTTTGTATTGATCTGACCAACTGTTGCAAGGTGTGATGTCTTTCAGTTGGTCCACCGGGAAGATATTTGCTGAATGCGGGGTCACTCAGGATCCTGGTGAGCCGGTGTTTTGCCTTTTCCTCTTGTAGTGCCGCACGGTTAGATCGCTCGGCTTTCCGGGCTCGGGCCTTTCTCTCAGCGGATGCATGGTTGTCGGCTCTCTTTTTACATTTCCCGTTAGGAACGCAGTATGCCTGCCAGGGTCGACCACGAATAAAAAACTTCAAACACACGGGACAGCGGTTGAGGAATCTGATCCTATCGTGCTCAATGAGAGAGCCGAGGATGGCATACACTCGTGCCTTCAGAGTTTCCCTCTCTTGGAGCCTTGTTACCTCCCACTCCCTTTCATTTAGGTGGAGGTTCCCGCGACCGCGTTGCGCGAGAGTGGCTTTCCATAGGACGCGGCCTGCGACCGAGTTGAGGTCTTTAAGGAGCTCCTGGAGCCAGGGCGTCGGGTCGCCATAGTATCTGTTGATGAACGATTGCCTAATGTCTTTTTTCACAGCTGGCTTTGCGTCCCACAGGATCAGACCCGATTCGGGCGCAACCAGGTCGCTGAGTCTCTCGCGGAGACTTTGTTGGATCCGTGGGAGGTCTATGGCTGGTTGAAGGCCGTGGCGCTTTAGAAAGCGTTGTCCCGCGGGAGATGTCGGTTGGACCCCAGTGATGATAGTTCCCGTTGCGGTCCCAAAGTCGAGGTTTAGGAAGGTGACGAGCCAGTTGAGGTCTTTGCCGTTTGTCCCGCGCATATTTGTATTCAAGGCCTAATGATCAGTCCGTGCATTTGTTGACATGAACCCTTTTATCAGGTTACAAGATGAGGTGTCAACAAAATTGTGGTCAGCACAAAAAGGAGTCGCACTATGGCCAACTTGAAGTTCAAGGCTCGGCTGATCGAGCTGTTCGGTGGGCAGATCCGGGCATCCAAGGCGCTAAAGATCACAGAGCGACGTTTGTCCCGTCTAATCCACAGAATCGATAAACCCTCGTCTCGGGAGCTTGAAATTTTTCGTGAACAGTTGGGGGAAGACATTGTCTTCTCATTTGAGGAGCCAGCGGTTCCCCGGCCAGCTGCGTGATCGGGCATCGCAACGATGGAGAATGGACGGGTTTACCAAAGTTCCTAACGGTATCCTTGAGGCACTCGCTAGGCAGAAACTTACGATTTATGAATGGCGAGTACTCTTCGTCATTTTTCGCCTCGTCATGGGTTGGAGAAAACGATCAGATTGGATCTCGCTTTCACAATTTTCTAGGGCAACGGGGCTGGATAGGGCAAATATTTACAGGGCCTTAAGGATGCTAGAGGCAAGGGCGATAGTTGTAGTCTCACGGGACAACAGGAAACGACCAAAGTACTCCATCAATCACGGAATTTCGGATTGGCGAGTGTTGTCCCGTGTGACTACACCGCGCCTTGTAGTCCGAGGGGACAACAGGGTGTTGTCTAATGCGACAACAGAAGTGTCGTCTCTTGAGACTACAAAATTGTCGTCTCAGGAGACACCCACCAAAGAAAGGAAAGAAAAAAAAGAAATTATTACCAAAGAAAGCACACACCCGATAGCCCTTGGGGCCTCGGGTGGTGCTTCTAGCAGCAAAGGAAATAGTCGGACCGCATTGAAAAGTCTTTTCGCTGAATACTTAGAGGCCCGAGCAAGATCAAATAGGGAGTTAAGCTACAGTGAATGGATCCGGTCTTCAAGTGCGCCGGAAAGCTAATACCGAGGAGCTGAGGCATAGAAGGATGAGAGAGAAGAAGTCAGAGACGGGGGCAAAACTAGGATATGAATGGGCATAATGGAGCTACTAAAGGGCAACTAAAGACTTTGCCCATCAGGAAGGCCGCACTCATTAAGCATTTTGCCAAGAGTGGCAACTTGACTGAGTCCCTGGCTAAATCCGGTCTATCTAGATCGACGCATTACAGGCTACTCGAAATCAACTCCAAATACGCCGAGGCCTTCCAGGAAGCCTCAGATGCGGCTACAGACATCTTGGTGAAAGAGGCCAGGCGTAGGGCTATCGAAGGGGACATTGAACCCACTGGGTGGTACAAAGGAAAACCTGGGGGGTATGTGACCAGGCGCTCAGACCCCCTTCTCATGTTCACGATAAAAGCGATGCGCCCGGAGTACCGGGACAAATGGGAGGTCACCGGTGCCGGCGGTCAGCCGATCCAGGTCCTGGTGGCCAACTACGCTGCCCCAGATCCTGTCAAGAAACCGGAACTCAAGACAGTGCCGGCCATTGAAGGAACTACAACCGATGTTTGATTACGAGGGCCCTTGGAGGCCGGCCGGGTTCGTTAATACATTGAACGATGCACCTCCAGCGTCGGATAACTTTTCATTATGTAAACTTGTGGGCTGAAGGATATCATGCGCTTACAGAGTTGGCGGATTATGGACCCTCGAAATCAGGGGTATCTAAGGTTATCAGGGCGGGTGGCCGAAGAATCGAAGGCGGTGTCTGAGAATAGAAACAGCGGTTGATACGCGTCGATGACGATCGTGGAAGGAAGCCTTGAATGACCCCCCCGATTTTCGGCCTCGCGTTCACCCGTGGGAAGGTCCACGGCCAACTTGCTAATAAAAGAGGAATAACTCCTTTATGCAACCAGACATGAGCTCTCACTACTCTCCTCGATGCGGATACCTACTGGGAAAGGGATCGACAGAGATCAACTGCCTGAATTGTGGGTTGAGCTTGAAGATCCAGAAGGAGAAAAGGGGGCAATCGATATAAAAAAATTGGTTACGAGAATCCTAAATAAAATCCCAGCCGTTAACGAAACTTCTCGAACGGGTGAATGGAAATGGATTCCACAAAGTGAAAAGGCTCCCAAAGCGCCGTTAACGGCTTTTTATGACCATGTTTGAAGCATGTCACAAGCCCCTTTGTGAAACCCGGTTGGAGCCTTCAATCAGGCGTAGGCGTACCAGACGGTTCTGTTCCACCCAAAGTAGGCTAAACAACTGGGCATTAACCCGAGCAGCTAAGCTACTCTCCTCCCTCCAGCCGGTAGGGGCGGGTGAAGTGCTAAAACGATTGCTGGAACAAGAAGCCGATGAACGAGCCAAGTAAAAACTCTGCTCTTTTGGGAGAGGCCCTTCTGGAGGCCATCCGCGAGTTGGACCTTGAGGGCGTGACGTGGAGGTCGGAGTGATGGACACAGATGAGTTAAGGGAACGATTACAAACAGCCGTGACCATCAGATGTTTCTAAATTGCTGGGCGCAACGATTAAGGGGCGCATTTGTTGAAACGACTATAAGTAAGGGACCACGTGTGAGGAAGCTTTGCTGGCGCTCTTTTCAATGGGCTAGTTAGGTATTGCTATAATGAGTGGGCAGCGGTGGAGGAACAGACCGGAGATGAAAGAGTATCTGAACCCTCAAACCCTTTTTCGCCCTTCTCACTTCGAGCGGTATCTGGTAGAGGCGCGGTCGGCGCAGGAGAGGAAGGCGAGCAGTTCAGAGAGTTCTTGAAAAAGCACAAGGCATAGGAATGACTGTTGGGGAAATTATATTCGTTTTAGTTATGGCACCGTTAATCGGAGGCTTGGCTGGGCTATTTGTGACCGTAATTTATTATCGCATCAGATAGAGAGACGCATAACATGAAGCCCTCGCCGCCCTGGACTTAAAATGAACGACGACTACCTAGTCCTGCCCATCATCATCAACCCGGCCCGTATCATCCAGGCCATCATAGAATCTGGCTGGACTGAGGGTGAGGCTTGCATGGAGGCCCATGTTAATCACGATTCATTGAGAAAATTAAAGGCTGGACGGATGCCCAAGCCTGATGTATTAAGGCGGCTGTGTAAGACTCTCAACATTCCTGTCTCGGAGGTAGTATATGCCAGCACACCTATGGAAAAGGGCCAATGGGATGTTTTACGTGGTGGACGGATCGACGATGTTCACGACCAGGACCAGAAGCGGGCGGCTGGCCGGCGCAAGGCTCGGGCAATATCTCAATCGCCAATACAGCCCGAACAGGATACTGAGACTAAGGCTGTCAGAAGTGGCGCCGGAGTATCTAACGTGGTGCGAAAAATTCAACAAACCCACAACCCTGAGCGACAAGGCCAGGACTCTAAAATATCTAATAGCAGCAACAAAAGACTCGCTCATTGGCAACGTGAGTTCAAAGGATGTGTTTGATTGTCTGTCCGGTCGCCAGATTTCAGCGGCAAGGTGGAATAATGATCGGATTTTTATCGGGCATCTGTTCACATTCCTTGACAGATATTACGGACCTACCAAGGGGCGGATTCCTAATCCGGTAAGAGAGGTTATACGCCAGCCTGTGGTTAGGTCTAGACTGAGGCATTCCTTGTCGGTAGCTGAGGAGAAAAACCTGTTAGAATACTTAAGAGTAAATGACAAAGAACTCTATCATTACGCGATCCTTGACGGTCACACGGGACTTAGGGTTGGTGAGTTATCCAATCTGCGCTGGCCGGATGTGGACTTTGAGGCTAGGAAAATCAGGGTGAGCATGAAAGTCGACTGGAGCCCAAAGGGATACCGCGAGCGATGGGTCCCCATGGATGATAGGTGCGCTCGGGTGTTAAGGTTGCTCAAGGCAAAGTCCATCTCGCATTATGTGTGCTGCCGGCGAGATGGAAGGAAATATGTCCGGGGTTTAGATCTCCGTATGGTCCG
>JAPUHZ010000319.1 GCA_027297485.1 Deltaproteobacteria bacterium | reverse complement strand
GAGATAGAGCACTTGGCGCTGAACGACTCGTCCACCTGTTACCCGGCGGTTCTCGACCACATTCCAGTAACGGTGCTCCTTGCCATCCTTGTTGCGTTTCGTGCAACGTAAGAACATCGTGCACGTAGAATACTGCGTGTTCGGTAACCCTGAAAAGGGGGTAGGTCTTCACTACAGGCCGTTTAGGCCCACTTCGGGCTCGCCTCGCCTTGGAAATTCGCTACTTACGACGCGAAAAAAGTTATCGAGGGGGTCGAATCCGCTAAGTCGGGTTAGAGTGCGAGACTGTTCTAAGCCGTAATAATACGGCAAACCTTCACTATCCAACCGCACGCACTATTAAGACTACTCCGATGACGGAGAGCAAGGTCAGCAACCCACGATTGAACATCTGTTGATTTACGCGATCTTGAGTCTTCAAGCCGGCGTAAAAGCCTAGGAGGATAAACAAAGTGACTGCCAAGGATAACCGGATTGTCCCGGCCGTGAAGAGATTCCACGTCGAAACCGCGACCAGCTGGCTTACTTTGGTGACGAAGAAGATGGTGGCGATGGATTTGATGAATTCTGTTTTCGGTAGCCTGAGGCTGTAAAGGTAGACGGCAAGTGCTGGGCCTCCTGCATTGGTCATCCCGTTGAGCAAACCGGTAATAAAGCCGGCAATTGGAGAGACGGCGGGCTCCCAACGAGAAGAAGTATGAAAACTGAAACGAGACAGGTTGGAACCCACGAATGCAAGGACCATAGTTCCTAAGGCCACGTTAAGAATCCAGATCGGAAGTGTAACCAGGATCTTGGTCCCCAAGAAAACCCCTAGTATGGTGAGCACAAAGAGCCAAGTAAATCGCCGGAAAATCCTGGCCGAAAACCCACCCCGAACGATCTGGGTGATATCCATGAGGATGTTAGGAACAATTAGGATGACGATGGCGGTGCGGATATCTAACAAAAGGGCCACCATAGGGGTGGCGATTAGTGGAAATCCCATTCCGGTCGTTCCTTTGACGTAAGCGGCCAGGAGAAGGGCAGCGGCCACCACAATTGTTGTTTGGTCATATGGCATTGTTTTTAAGGCTTTACCCGGATGAGGGGGAAAAGCTGAACTCAAGCTTTGGGGAATGGGAGAATATTCTGATAGTCCCGTATTACTTTGTCTCGTAACTCCCGACTTACCCGGCTCACCTGGGGGAACTGATCACGCCATTCAAAAGGTCTCACCGCATAGAAGATCGCCCGGCTATTTGTATAGTCGTGAGCAGCTCTCTTTTCAGGAGGCATACGGGGATCGAGCGGAGTGCTCCAGCACTTGTCAATGGTCTCGATATTGGTGGCCGGATCCACCCGTGTCATCATGGCCCACAGGACTTCCTTAAGGTTGGTCGGATCGATGTCGTCATCCACGACCACCACGTAGCGACCATTCCTGGCTGAAGCAGAAGCGGCCAACGCCGCCAGGCCGGCCTGCTTGGCATGGCCTGAATAGCGTTGTTTGATTGCTACTACATAGAGGTAGTTGGTGAAGCTATATACCCCGGTGATATCCTGGATTCCCACGCTCTCCAGTTGATCCCACAAGAGACCTGCTCTGAGACTGAAATCCATCCGAACAGCCCCAGGCCACAAGGGCGCCTCATCCTCCAGGATAGGATTATTCCTGTGATATATCGCTTTGACCTTAATGACAGGCTGAGGCTCGCCGGTGCCGATGGATCCTCCCGAGTAATAGCCTGGCCATTCCCCGAATGGCCCTTCGTCTCGTGCCTCTACACTCGGCGGGGGTACCTCCCCTTCGATGGCCACCTCCGCATGAGCCGGGATGGGCAGTCCGGTTACCGGACCCTTGATGATCTCCAGCGGCCTCTCTCTTAACCCGCCCACATAGTCCAACTCAGATTGTTCCCACGGGATCTTGGCGTTTGCTGCCATGAAGCATAAGGGGTCTTGCCCAAAAGTGGCTACGATAGGGCAGCTCTGGCCCTTTTCCCAATATTTCATGCAGATGAGTCGCGAGTGCTGTCCTGGGCTCATCCATAGACCCAGGAGATTCCGCTCATGAAGCTGCATCCGATAGGTTCCCATGTTGATAAAGCCAGTGTCCGGGTCAGCATTGATCACGACGTCGCCCGTCCCGATGTACCGTCCGCCGTCGTTCTCGTGTGAGCGGAGAGCGGGAAATCGAAAAAGATCCATCTCTCTTCCAGTCATTACATTTTCCATTACCGGGGCGTTTTTTATCTCCTGGGGAGGAATGGGCCGTGACGACTTGATCTTGCGGGCGGCAAGACGCACCAGCTCAAGCTTGCTCTTGTCCGGTGGAAGCCCTAAAGCAATTGCGACGCGCTTATAAGACGCATAGAGAAGGCCGGCCATGCGAAAACCCGGAGGATATCCTTTGATTTCGTCAAACAGGAGCATCGGGGGTTGTGGGATGAGTTCGGCTGTGGACTCAATCAAGGCCCCGATCTCAAGATTCCAATCCGCTCCCTTGATCTCCCTCCAGTCACTGACCTTTTTTGCTGCTTCGATGAACTCTCTAAGATCATTGCAAATCATCGATCCCATGATGATTTCGCCCCCTCTCTCTTGGTTGAAATCCTTTGCCGGATCTGCAATACGAGAGTCTGCAGACCTTCACAGTATTTGTCAATCCTTAGATGCCAGTCCCTAGTGCGCAAAGGGAAAATAATCGGCCACGGGCAGATCTGAATTATATGGAGATCTTATGAAACCTGAAATTATCTCGACCCAGAATGCGTTTAAGACCGATTTCCCGCTATCTCAGGCAGTCAAGTTCGCTAACCTGGTCTTTTGTTCCGGTCAGATCGGCATCAACCCGAAAACAGGAGTGCTCGCCGAGGGGGTGGAGAAACAGGTAGAACAGGTGTTAGAAAATCTCAGGGCGGTACTCACTGCAGCCCACTCCGGCTTCGACAAGGTCCTCAAAAGTACAGTTTTTCTAGTGCGGCAATCCGATGTGCCGACGTTAAATGCCGTTTACCGCCGCTACTTTTCGACAGCGCCACCGGCCCGGTCCTGTATCATTGTCCAGGCCCTTCCTCGAGCAGGCGTCGAAGTGGAAATCGAGATGATCGCTTATACCGATGGGTGAGTGGAGCTTTTCTCCTAAGGCCTCGCTCGTCAAGCAGGCCGTAAAACTTCTCCGTAAAACCCCTTTCAGGACCTTTGCCCTCTATCCTCTGGTCGTACTTACCTGGGAGTCGTTCTTGAATATGGGTAGTCTGCTGATCGAGCCTCTCTTTATGTTCTTAATGATCTGGGGCGCTTTGCAATACCGGCTTTGCGGCCTGTACAGAATAAAACATGGGGGAGGCGGACCTGGCCTGGATACGCCGCCTGAACGTTTGGTTGTGACCGGGCCCTTTGCTTACACCCGTAATCCTATGTATCTGGGGCATATCATCTTCTTGATCGGTCTGACCCTAGCTCTAAAATCCCTGTTGGGTGCACTAATGACCGTAGTCGTTGCGTCCTGGTTCCACTATCGAGTCCTCGGCGATGAAGAAAAACTGGTCCAGCAACTCGGTCAACCCTACATTGCATACACGGCCTCTGTGAAGCGATGGATTCCTGGGCTCTTCTAAAGATTATTCGAAAAAGTTTCCTATGGTTTTACCCGCTGGCTCTTGGCTTTTTCCCCAGTAACAAAGTGTTCCCCTCTCAGGGCAAGTTCCGCCTCCTCCTCATCCTCCTTTGTCCAGGCACCCAGGCTATAACCGTACCACGGCATTCGAGGCTTAAGAGGAGGTAGTCCCAACTCCTCCCAGATTGCCTTTGATCTCTCCATAATATCTTTTCGGGGTAAGGAGACAGGTGGATAAGGCCAAGGACGAGTGGCATCCATGAGTAGCGCAGACGTTGAGACCGCTCTTCTCTCGTGGGGCAAAGTGCCAGGGGGATAGGCCGAGGGATCCAAGCCCGGAGATTTTCCTTTGGCGATGACCACATCCTGATCCGGGATAACGTTAAAGCAAATTGCCCAGTTGATCATCGCCGGATCGCGGATGTCGATATCTTCATCCACGGCGACGCAAATCTTGGCATAACTTCCCACATAACCGGCCGTGGCATTGAGAGCCCGCCATACGTCAGCGTTAGTTGTTTTTCTCATCTTGATCACGCAATAGGCCTGTCCACTCCCGCTGACCTCGTCGTGAAGGGCGACGTCAAGCACGCCCGCATTCCCGCTGTCGTACCTGAGAAATTTATGTATAATTTTTTCCGTCCCGGTGTGCTTAATTTTACTGCTCTCGCTCGGGGGAAATTGGCTCATCAAGGTGGTATAGATGGCGTCTCGACGGTGGGTAATACAGGTGACCTCCAAAAAAGGTGCGATGCCCCTTTGGCCCATATAGCCTGGATATTCGCCAAACGGTCCTTCTGGCTCAACCCAATCGGTTGAAATATGTCCCTCGATGACCAATTCGGCGGTTGCCGGGACTTCCAAATCCACTGTAACGCATTTAACAAGCTCCACGGCCTCTCCAGCTAATCCCCCGGCGAGCGCGTATTCGTCGAAATCATAGGGGATCTTGGCCGTAGCTGAGTAGGCGATGCTTGGAATCACGCCGATGACGATGGCAGCCTGCAGCGGGATTCCTTTCGCTAGACACTTTCTCCAATGTTGCCCCATATGCTGTGAGAGAAAAAGTCCTCCCGTACGATTCGGAGCTTTGATTTGCCCTCGGTAGTTTCCTATATTGTAGATCTCTGTCTCCGGATCTTTAGTGACCCAGTTAGCCGAGGTGAGGTAGGGCGCATTATCAAATCCGGGGGTCGAAATGGGAACCGGAATCATGTCCAGCCCATGGCCATTCAGGAGATCCTTTCCTTGCCAAATCACTTCATGGACAGGACCCGACCGCACGGCAACTGGCGCCAGGGGTTTTAGCTGGGCCTTGGTCCAACGCTCAGGGATCTCTTCGGCGCTGCACATGAGCCCGATACTATAGATCTCGGTTGAGGCGGCCAGGGTGCCAACCGAGACCGGCATGGTGTAATGTTTCCCTTTTACGTCCGTCACATTTTCGAACAGAAAGGCCTTGCGATCTTCCTCTTGCAACCCACGAAATTGCCAACGTACCAGAGGCATCAGCTCGGTATCTTTGTTAATTTCACGCTTGATCCGAACCAACTTTCCCCGCTCCTCCAGGGCCTTTAGATGCTCACGGACATCTCTGTAATATTTCCTAGTCTTCTCCATCACCGTCCTCCCTGTGCAATGTATCGCCCTCCATCCCACGATTGTCAAGCACAGCCTGTTTGTCTATATTGGGGAAAAGCTTCTATGTACCCACGCAGAATAGACCGATCAGAAAACCCTTCTAATGATCCAAACATAGATTCGCCCTTTAGCGAGCCTATCGTTCTTTTAATTGAGGACTCCATTGATCTGCACAATTTTTCTCCCAAAGAAATCCCTAGTGTTGTTAAGGAATACCTCGAGCAGTGCAGGCGGGCCGGTATCTATGAAGTCCGCCTCATTCACGGCCGTGGCAAGGGCATCCAGCGTCGAATCGTCCACTCGCTGCTGGAAAAACACCCTTGGGTTTTGTCTTTTAAAGACGCCCCTCCTGAATCCGGGGGCTGGGGATCAACGGTCGCGGTTTTGAGGAAACATTGAGGTCTTTTTCCGGCAGGACTCAGGTGACGAGCACGACCATGGTTAGATCGCCGAGATCTCGTACTTCTCATGGTGGAGATCCTGGCTCACCTTGATGACGATCTTTTGGTTGATCTCCCGTTCTAAGTTATCCAGGCTATGGGCTTCCTCATCGTATAGGAAGTTGGCGATCTCGGGGTGAAGTCGCACCATAATCCTTTTCCCATCCTCCAGGCGTATTTTTTCTTTCTTAATGGCCCTTAGAATCTCGTAGGCAATCGTCACGTGGGATTTGATTCGGCCTCGACCTTCGCAGTAAGGACAGGCGCTCAAAAGCATATTTTCCAAACTCTCTCGAGTGCGCTGACGGGTCATCTCCACCAAGCCTAACTCGGATATCTTCAGGATATTGGTTCGAGCCTTGTCCCTTTTGATCGCCTCTTTCAGGGACTCATAAACCTTTTTGCGGTTGGCTTCTTTCTCCATGTCGATAAAGTCGATAATGACGATGCCACCAACGTTTCTGAGACGCATTTGACGAACTATTTCCGGTGCCGCCTCCAGATTGGTCTTGAGGATTGTCTCTTCTTGGCTCCTTTTCCCCACGAATCTGCCGGTGTTGACATCGATGGCGATCAGCGCCTCGGTTCGCTCTATGATGATGTAGCCTCCGGAGCGAAGCCAGACTTTGCGCTCCAATGCCTTCTCCATCTTTTCCTCGACCCCGTAGTGATCCATGATCGGTTCTGTCTGAGTATAGAGCGCTATCTTGGACTTCAAGCGGGGCATGAAATGGCCCACGAAATCGAGAATGCGGCGGTATTCCTTGACGTGGTCGATAAAGACTTGGTGGGTGTCCGTGGTAAAAAAATCCCGTATGGCACGGGCAATGAGATCGAGGTCCTGGTGAATGAGAGAGGGAGCCGTTGCCGGCGCAGCTTTTTTTTGAATCCCTTGCCATAGTTTAATCAGGAACCTAAGGTCTCTTTGGATCTCCCTCTTGCTTCGTCCCTCGCAGGCGGTCCGCAGGATAAAACCCCCTTCACCCGTCAGGAGAGATTGGGCAATTTCTTTCAGCCGTTTTCGTTCCTTGTCATCTTCGATACGCCGCGAGATCCCGATGTGATGCGTCGTAGGCATAAGGACCATGTAGCGGCCCGGCAGCGAGATGTGGGAAGTAATACGCCCACCCTTCATCCCCAAAGGATCCTTAGCCGCTTGGACCATGATCTCTTGCCCCCGGGAAAGTTTTCGCTCTATCGGAAGACGGCGGCGGGAGGGAGGCCTGGCGCCCTCGAAGACAATCTCCTCTTCAGAGCCGCTCAAGAGATTAGAGACATCCTCAGGCCCGGCGGAAAAATCGGAGGCATGGAGGAAGGCGGCTTTATCCAGACCAATGTCGACAAAGGCAGCCTGCATTCCCGGCAGAACACGGGCCACTTTCCCCTTATATATGTTTCCGACAATACCCCTTTCTTCTTTTCGCTCGATCAGGAATTCTGCGAGAGTCCCATCTTCGACAATGGCAATGCGGCTTTCCTGCGGGGTACAGTTAATAAAGATATCTTGTTTCATGCGTTGTTTTTTCGCTCGGGATATCTTGCTGAGGCGGGGGTAAATGAAAGGGATCTCTCTTCAACATTGGAGATCCATGAGAGTTACAAAAGACAAATTATACTTTTTATAGTCCAAAACTGTGAGAATATCAAGGGGTTGCCCGGCCTACGGCTCAATGCCGCCGGCTCTTGTCTCAATCCTCCGTTCAGGGGTTTCGCATAAGTCCATAATCCGTGCCTAAGCTTGCAACACCTTAACCCTGGCCGTCGAGAAGGCGGAGGGTCCAAGGCGACTCTATCTTAACGCTGGATTGCACCGCAGCGTACAGGGCAGTACGTGAGGACGCGAGCCCAAAGTGACCACGAAGCAAGCACCCCTTCGGCTGAGCTCAGGTCGATGCCTTATCGACGGATCAGGGACAAGTGCTTCTCGGAGAAAGGAGGGGTGGACCTAGCAAAAAAAACCTGATAGGAGAAGGGTCAATTTTCAATTGGAAGTAGCTTTTGAAAGGAGGCACGTTATGGACGTTACTAGTTCAACTATTCAACTCAGCACTCGCGACGGAAAGATGGAGGCCTATGAGGCCCGACCCAAAGATGGAGGGACCCACCCAGGGATCGTCGTTTTGATGGAGGCATTCGGGGTCAACGGTCACATCAAAGACGTTACCGAACGGATCGCCCGGGAGGGATATGTCGCTATCGCGCCGGATCTCTACCATCGGGAGTCGGAGCGGATCGTTCCTTATGCAGAGCTTCAAAAGGCGATTGGCATCATGAATCGCCTGCAGGACCCCAAGGTCATGGACGACGTAGGCACGGTCATCTCACACCTGAAGTCACAGAGTTACGTGAAAGCCGGCTCGATCGGTGTCACCGGCTTCTGTATGGGTGGCCGATTTACCTATCTTACGGCGGCTCACCATAACAAGGATATTAAAGCGGCAGTCGCTTTCTACGGGGGGGGCATCCCCATGGGTAATCCCAGCCCTCTGGATCGCACCGGCGAGATCAACTGCCCGATCCAACTCTTCTTCGGAGGTAAGGACCCCCTGATCCCTCAGGACCATGTGGAAAAGATTAACAAGGCGCTCACGGATCAAAAGAAGAATTTCATGCTCAAGGTCTATCCGGAAGCGACCCATGGCTTTTTCTGCAACGAGAGGGAAAGCTATCATCCAGATTCCGCCAAGGACGCCTGGGAGAAATTCAAGTCTTTCTTTGCCCAACATCTGACGTAGGTGAGGATGAACTGCCTGCTAGAAGAGGAAAGGGATCTCTACCTTTCCTCTTTTTTTTACATTCCTCAACCTGAAGGGGAAACTTTTTTTAGTTTGTGGTAATGTGAGAGGCGTCAAAGGGTCTACGACGTGTCCCAAAAGAAAAGTAGAGAACAGGTAACCATCGGTCTCATCCAAATGAGCGCCGGAGAAGATCCCAAGGCAAATCTGGCCAAGGCTGTAGCGGGGATCGGAACCGCCGCCAAGAAAGGGGCGCAGATCGTCTGCCTTCAAGAGCTCTTTCAGTCACGTTATTTTCCGCAAAGTGAAGATGCCAAAAAGTTTAGCCTAGCCGAGCCGATCCCGGGACCAACTACACAGACCCTCAGCCGACTGGCAAAGGTAAAGAGAATCGTCATTATCACTTCAATCTTTGAGAGGCGTTCTGCTGGGATCTATCACAATACGGCGGTGGTCATCGACGCGGATGGGTCGATCTTAGGAAAATATCGTAAGATGCATATTCCGGACGATCCCTGCTATTATGAGAAATTCTATTTCGCCCCAGGAGACCTCGGCTTTCCAAGCTTTCAGACACGCTACGCCAATATCGGTGTGCTCGTCTGCTGGGACCAGTGGTTCCCCGAAGCCGCTCGCCTGACTTCCCTTTCCGGCGCCGAGATCCTTTTTTACCCGACCGCCATCGGATGGCTCTCCGGTGAGCCTCGCAGCGTTGCTAAGGTCCAGAAGACCGCCTGGGAGCTGATCCAGCGGGGACACGCGGTGGCCAATGGTGTTTATGTAGCATCGGTCAATCGAGTGGGACGTGAAGGAAAGCTCAGGTTTTGGGGAAACTCTTTTGTGGCCGGTCCCTTCGGAGAGACCGTCGCCTGCGCCGGCGTGAACGAAGAGAAGGTCTTGGTGGCTCGTTGTGATCTAAAGAAAATCGATGAGACTCGCCAAAACTGGCCATTTCTTAGAGACCGGCGCATCGATGCCTATGGGGCGCTTACAGCGCGCTTTGTGGACGGCGGCTTGCGCGTAAAACCTGCTCCATCCTCTCTTGAAACCCTCTCAGGCAAATAGCGATCCCATCCAAAGGAAACTCGCGCCGCGCCAACTTGGCTATCGCATGCCGGCGGAGTGGGAACCCCACAGGGCTACCTGGCTGGCCTGGCCACACAACCTTGAGACCTGGCCCAAACAGTTAGAGCTAGTCAAGGAGATCTGGACAAAGATGATACGGGCGATCTCGTTGGAGGAGGAGATTCGCCTGCTTGTGAATGATGAACGGGCTCAAGCAGAGGCAACGAAGCGGCTTAGCTCTGTCAGGGCGGTCATGAAGCATGTGCGCATTTACAGAGTTCCAACCGTGGATGTCTGGATCAGAGACTACGGCCCGACTTTTATCACCAGGAGGGGAGTTGAGGGCAAGCTTGCCTTCATCGACTGGGCCTTCAATGCTTGGGGCCAGAAATATGAATCCTATGTGCAGGATGACAGGGTAGCCAAAGAAATAGCCGCGCTTCTCCGGATACCCGTTTTTAAACCTGGAATAGTCCTCGAAGGAGGCTCTATTGATGTCAATGGATGCGGGACTTGTCTAACAACGGAGCAGTGCCTTCTGAACCCGAACCGCAACCCGCGCTTGGGCCGGAGCGAGATCGAGAGGGCTCTAAGGGATTATCTGGGCGTCGATCATTTCGTCTGGCTGGGCGAGGGAATCGTGGGTGATGACACGGACGGCCACATTGACGACATTGCCAGGTTCGTTAATCCGACTACAGTCGTGTGCGCTCTTGAAGAAGACTCGAAGGACAAAAACTACGCCCCGTTACAGGAAAATTATGAGCGTCTCCAAGATGCCACGGACCAGGATGGTAAAAAGCTTACGGTCGTACCTCTTCCGTTGCCCGGTCGGGTAGGGCAAAAAGGGATGAGGCTCCCAGCAAGCTATGCCAATTTTTATATCGCGAACGGGACTGTCCTTGTCCCCACCTACAACCACTCCAAGGACGCCGCAGCGCTCGCAATCCTGGGGAATCTCTTTCCCGACCGTAAGGTTGTCGGCATCCCTTGTGGCCCTCTCGTGGTTGGGCTTGGCGCCATCCACTGTGTTACACAGCAAGAGCCCCTTATAAACGGATCAGGGCCTTGACAAGATGATTCTCTCCTCCATAAGCTACGCTTGAATATGGGACAGGTAGTTAATTTAAGAGAGTTCAGCCAGTCATGGCGGCGGCGTTCGGAAAAGGTCGGCATGGAGCAATGCGTAGAGCTCTTAGAATGGAATCTTAAGAGGAGCCTGGACTGCTATATGTCCTCCCCACCTGAGGAAAGATCAATGCGGGCTACTCAGATTCGCAAACTCAGTGAGATCCTGGAATACACCCTGCGGCTTCTGTAACTCACCAACGACAAATTGTGGAATCGTTTAATTCTATCCTCCTGATTCTTATCCTCTTTGCCGGTTTTGCCGCTGTTGGTTGGTTTTTCTTGCATCGTTTTCAGAGCGTCCTCACAGAGAAAAAAGAAGACCAGTCCCTGCTGCTGATCCAGCAGCAATTAGGACAGATCCTGAGTAACGTGAACGAGCGATTGAAGGAAAACTCAGAGGTCCTGCAAAAGACACAGCAGAGCCTGGGAGAGAGACTTGACAACGCAGCACGGGTAGTGGGGAATGTGCAGAAGAGTCTGGGGAGCCTGGAGGAGGCAAACCGGAAGATCTATGAGGTGGGCAAAGACATCTCTTCTCTGCAGGAGATTCTTCGCGCCCCCAAACTGAGGGGCGGTTTGGGTGAGTTCTTTCTCGGCGACCTCTTGAGTCAGATCCTCCCCTCGGATCACTTCACCACACAGTTTGCCTTTAAGAACGGCGACAAGGTGGACGCGGTTATCAGACTGGGAGGCTCTTTGGTACCGGTAGATTCCAAGTTCCCGCTGGAGAATTTCAAGCGGATGCTGGAGGGAAACACTGAGCAGGAAAAGAACAAGGCCAGAAGACAGTTTGTAACCGATGTGAAAAAACACATCGACGCGATAGCTACCAAATATATCCTCCCCGATGAGGGGACCTACGATTTTGCCCTCATGTATATTCCCGCAGAGAATGTCTATTACGAGACCATCATCAAAGACGATGCCTGGGGAGGAGAGAAGAATCTCAGCCAATATGCGCTCAGTAAGAAGGTCATCCCGGTTTCCCCCAACAGCTTTTATGCTTACCTGCAAGCGATTGTCTTGGGACTCAAAGGAATGAAGATCGAAGATCGCGCGAAGGAGATTATCCAATATATCAGTCGGCTAGACGGGGACTTTTCCAGGTTTAAGGAAGAATTCAACCTGTTGGGTAAGCACCTCGGCCACGCCCAATCAACTTTTCAGAACGCTGAGAAGCGCCTCGACCAATTCGGCCAAAAGCTCCTCGCAGCAGATGCCGACAAAAAAGGCCTTCCGGAACCGTAAAATTTATCCTCTTCCCATCGGTTTTACCTGCCTTGGTCCTGCGATCCAAATTAGGATTACGGAGAGAACCGCGAGAGAAGGTGCCATAGTAATTACGGAAAAAGAAAAACCGACAACGATTCAGGAATAATAGGTCCCAAGAAATCGTTGATTACCGCAGTTTAATTTTGCCAAATTTTTCCTTGAATTCTTTCTCGATGTCTTTTAGGAGCTGCCCCCTGCGGTCGTATAATCGCTTGGGTTTCCTGGGAGGGTGTTTCGCTAAGGCATAGGCGGTGAGGATTGGAAGGCCAATGGTCGAGTCTACATAGCAAACAACCGAACTAGACACCTGATCCGGATCAATTTTACCCCAACTGACTGCCTCAGCCGGGGTAGCCCCGGAGAGTCCTCCGGTATCTACTCGAGCGTCTGTGAACTGCATAAAATAATCGTGCCCCTTCTCCTCCAGGCCGAGCACCTCCTGGATCTGGGGCTCGGTCTGGAGGAGGAAATTTTTAGGCGAGCCTCCTCCCAGGATGATGGACGCGCTCTTTCCCCCGGTCCGCTTGGTCTCCAGGACGATCGCAGCGGATTCATTGACATCCAAAGAGACATCGAATTTTAGCTGGTTTCCCTTCAGGGCCAAGGCCGCAACATTCATCCCTATGGAGCTGTCCCCTGGAGACGAGGTATAAATAGGGAGTCCATATTGATAGGCAGTGGACAAAAGGGATTTTCTTTCTGTCCCTAGGAGTTTTTCCCGCTCCGAGAGATACTTCCCCACGAGGAAGTGGAGTTCCGAGGTGCTCATCTCCTTTTGAAACTCGGGGGCGGTGAGGATCTCGCGGAAGAAATCATCCGTAGAGATCAGGATGTCATAATCGAAAAAGATGTCGTAGATCCTGACGACGCCCTCTTTTCTCAAGGTCACATCGTTGACGTCGGGGGTGCCACAGTGCATAGGAAGTCCCATGGCAAAATGAGTGTCGTGGTAGAGATTGGCCCCCGTGCTGACGATCCAATCCACAAAGCCATTTTCGATTAGGGGGATAAGGGCAGAGATGCCAAGCCCTGCTGGAGTCAGGGCCCCACTGAGGCTCAACCCAACGGTGACATCGTCTTGAAGGATCTTTTCAGTGAACAGGTGGCAGGCCTCACGCAGCCGACCGGCGTTGTACGAGATAAAGTTGTTGTCGACCAATTCCGTGATGGAGATCGAGGGGCTGATCGGTTTCGGGTCGATCTTTTTTCCCGCAAGAAGCTCACCTTTTTTCCCCATCGCTTCTCGAATCAATCACTCCTTGATGGCCGCCTCCCGCCTTTGCAAATAGGCGTTCCTAACAGCGCTGTATAGATCAACAACTGTTTCCTCAACACGTTCGAACTTCTCGAGATTCAGGGAGCGTTTGTTGACGACATCTGTGCCATAGATGCCGGCCGTGGCTCCGATTGGGATGAAGTAGTTGAGCGGGTTCATAACCCCGTCTAGGGCAAGGCCAATCCCATCGCGGACCGTCATCACGGGCAAAAACGGCAGCACCAGGTAAGGACCAGGCCCAATGCCGTAAACCCCGAATGTCTGACCGGTGTCCTCGTCGCTCTGCTCGATGCCAAAGCCGCCCTTTGCTATATCAAAGAGTCCGGCGACACCGACCGTGCTGTTGATGGTAAAGCGAGCCACCTCTCGGGCAGCTCCACCGAGTTTGAGCTGGAGAAGGTTATTGACCAACCGTCGCACTACAGCGAGGTTATCCAACGCATTTCTGATGCTTCTCTGCACTGGATCGGGAAGCACTGCGTCGTACCCGGTGGCTACCGGCTTCAAAACAAAACGGTCGAGTTGACGGTTGAACCGGAAATTGCTGTCATTGAATGGCTCCCATGGATCCAGGTCGAGATCTTCCTCGCCCATCGATCCGTCGGCCGCCTCTAGCGCAGACCCACTTTCCGCAGCGCTCACCCAGCCCACGTTAGCAAAGCTACCAATCCCCATGGCAACAAGGAGGGCCAAACTGACCAGCAGTCTTGAAAGCCAACGATGCATTGTCATCTTTTCCTCCCTTTGAGCCTTCGTTCTGAATTACACGAAGTCATGACCCAGGTCAAGGTCCTTCCCTGTCCCGGAATTCCATTAAAGTAACTAAAAGTGTTACCAAGCTAAAACCATGCCAGCTTGGATTGCGCGCCGATGAAGCTGAAGGTACTTATGAATCAAGGGGTTTTTAAAACGAGTCGTCGGGCTTTCTACCATTTTTAAAACAGACGAGGTGACAAAAATCGTAGGTTTAACAAAAAAGTGTAAAAGAAAGTTCCTGCCTTCAGAATGCGTTTTCATGGTCTAAAAGATTGCAAACCCCGGGTTAATTGGCTATTTTTAAACCGTGGCAGAAAAGGTGAAGCCCAAGACCGTAGTCCTCGGGGTTTCAGGCGGGATTGCCTGTTACAAGGCCGTGGAGCTGGTTCGCTTGCTCGTCCGGCACGGCTTTACCGTTCAGGTCATTATGACCCGGGGTGCTACGGAATTTGTAACGCCTTTGACTTTCCAGACCCTTTCTGGCCGTTCTGTAGCAACGGAGACGTTTAGTTTAACACAGGAATCTGAAATAGGCCACATTAACTTGGCTGATCAAGCCGACCTCTTTGTCATTGCCCCTGCCACGGCAAATGTCATCGGCAAAATCGCGGCTGGCATTGCCGATGATCTGTTAACCACCGTAGTGATGGTAACTCAAGCCCCGGTATTGATTGCCCCCTCCATGAATATTCACATGTATGAAAATCCCATCCTCCAGGAAAATATTCACAAGCTGAAAGGGCTCGGCTACCACTTTATGGAGCCGGCCGAGGGCTATTTGGCCTGCGGTTATGAAGGGAAAGGGCGGTTGCCCGAGCCACAGGATATTGTGGAGGAGATTCAGAGGCTCTTTAAAAAAAAGGACTTAGCAGGTGAAAGGCTTTTGATTACGGCTGGGCCAAATCATGAGCCTCTGGACCCCGTTCGTTATATCTCGAATCGTTCATCGGGAAAAATGGGTTATGCGCTGGCCCGCCAGGCCGTGAGAAGGGGGGCAGAGGTGACACTGATTAGCGGCCCGACCTCGCTTACTCCCCCTGCCGGGGTCCGCCTGATTCTGGTGCTGACTGCCGCCGACATGCGCCAGGCTGTTCTCAAAGAGTTTCCGAGCGCCACATCAGTCTTAATGGCTGCTGCGGTGGCGGATTACCACCCTGAAAAATTTACAGCCAAGAAAATTAAAAGAGGAGAGGCTTCCATCCAGCTTAAGCTGACACCCAACCCTGATATTCTGGGAGAGCTCGGGATGAGAAAAAGAGGACAGATCCTTATAGGTTTTGCGGCCGAGACAGAGGCCCTGGTTGCCAATGCGAAGAACAAGCTCCGCAAGAAAAATCTGGACTTGATTGTGGCCAACAATGTCACTGAGGAAGGCAGCGGGTTTGATGGGGATACCAATGTGGCTACCATTTTGGACCGGAAGGGTGCTGTCCATCCCCTCCCCCTCATGAGCAAGGATGATTTGGCGGATCGGATCTACGATTACCTCCTCACATTGAAAGGCAAAGTGTAAATTTCAGAACCCGGGGTTTGGAAGAGACCTACCAACGGATCAAAGGCGAGCAGAGGGGACGAAAGGTGGATATCAATCCGGGCTACTACGGCCTGAGACGATCGCTTTTTTCGGTGGGTTGCGTTCTCTCTACTTGAGCCAATTGAAGCAGAGTGGCTGGTGCGATCACTGAAGCGATAGACGGAGAGGGTTTAGTCCCCTAGGGAGGATGCCAAAACAGTTATTGATATAGGGGCGTAGATGGTGATATGTATACTTTTTTGAGGCAATAGCAAGGAAATGGTTCAAACAAGTGACCGTGAAGAGCTGAGGGTTATAGTGGCCTCGCTGCGTCGCCATGTGCAATGGAGGGAGCGGGCCGGCATTCGGTTTTTGCCCAAGGGTCGCCCCGCGAATAGCAAACCAGAGGAGGGTACCAACGGAAGCTTGCTTGGTGGGGTAGAAGGCAATTTGTTTTCCGACTATGGCGCGGCCTATCAGGCCAAAAGCCTGAAAGATCTCCGTGCGGCTATCGGGGATTGCCATCGTTGCAAACTCTGGCCTGGACGCACCCACTTGGTCTTTGGCGTAGGAAACGCTCGGGCAAAGGTGATGTTTGTAGGAGAAGGGCCGGGTAAAGAAGAAGATCTACAGGGAGAGCCCTTTGTCGGGCGTGCAGGGCAACTCCTGACGGATATTATTACCAAAGGGATGGGGCTCAGAAGAGAAGATGTTTACATAGCGAACGTGATCAAGTGTCGCCCGCCGGACAACCGTAATCCGGAACCGGACGAGGTGGAATCCTGTGAGCCCTTTATTGTAAAGCAAATTGAGATCATAAGACCGCGGATCATAGTTGGATTGGGTAAATTTGCAGTCCAGACCTTGCTGAAGAGCAAGGTCCCGATTTCACGGTTGCGCGGGAATTGGCATGATTATCATGGGATCAGATTCATGCCGACATTCCATCCAGCATACTTGCTACGCAACCCGGGAGATAAAAAACTTGTTTGGGAAGATATCAAAAAAGTTCTTAAAGAGCTCAGCACCCCTTCTGCTTAAGAGCGGGCTGTTCTTTGCCCTTATCATAGGTGGGGTTTTGGTCTTGGCCCAGCCGAAAGGCCTCTCTGGAGCCCGTGTGGACCTGATCGTGGTGGATGGGGGAATCAACCCTGCCGTGGATGATTTTATTCGGGAGAGCATCGCACGGGCGCACGCCGGAGGGGCCAAGGCCTTGATTATTCAGCTCGACACGCCCGGTGGGCTTTTGACCTCGACCCGGACCATTGTCAAGGAGATCTTGGGGGCGCCAGTTCCGGTGATGGTTTACGTGGCGCCCAGTGGCGCCGGGGCAGGCTCGGCGGGAGTTTTTATTACCATGGCAGGTCATATTGCGGCCATGGCCCCTGGGACCAACATCGGCGCCGCTCATCCTGTAGCTGGCGGAGGGCAGGAGGTGAAGGGGGTCATGGGTGAAAAAATCGAGAATTTTACCGCCTCTTTTAGCGAGGCGATCGCTCAAAAACGGGGTCGCAATACCGAGTTTGCGATTCAGGCCGTGCGCCGCAGCATCTCGATAACGGAGAAGGACGCTTTAGAAAAAAACGTTATCGATATTGTGGCCAAGGACATTAACGATCTCCTGAGACAGGCGGAGGGGAAAAAGGTGGATGTGGATGGCCGCCAACTGACACTTTCCTTCAAGGATGTCCGGGTGGAGCGGTTTGAGATGGGGCTCAAGCAGAAAATCATCAATACTCTTTCCGACCCCACCATTGCCTATCTCCTCCTCATGGCGGGCATCCTGGGTCTCTACATGGAATTTTCCCATCCCGGGGTGATTTTCCCCGGTGTGGCTGGGGCAATCGCCCTTCTTTTGGCCTTGACTTCTTTCCAGCTTATTCCTTTTAATTATGCAGGCCTTCTGCTAATCCTACTGGGGATCGCGCTTTTGGTAGGTGAGGCCTTTGTGCCGAGCTTTGGTATCCTGGGGATCGGTGGAGCCGTTTCCCTTGGCCTGGGTTCTCTTCTTCTTTTTGACGTGGAAGGTTCGGATCTGACTGTGGATCGTTCGACTGTCTTTACTACTGTTTTTACCTTGAGCGCCTTGATGC
>JAPUHZ010000318.1 GCA_027297485.1 Deltaproteobacteria bacterium | reverse complement strand
GACGGGCGGGATGACGACCCAACCGTGGCGCCGCCGACCCGCTTCGAGAACGACCTGTTCACCGGGTTCCGACTAGCGCTGAACAATGTGGCGGATACCCAAGTCCTCGCGGGCCCGATGGTGGATCTTGAGACTGCTGAGGTCTTTACCTTCGTAGAGGTGTCTCATCGAATCGGACAGCGGTGGTTGGTCGAGTTCGAAATGAGGTGGCCCCTTAACGCGGACTTGGAGAGCTTTACCGCGGGATTTCGCCGCGACAGCTTCATCACGCTCCGCGTACGTCGGTTCTTCTGAATAGTTATAGTAAATTAGGGACAGATTTATTTTTTGTCGTCCTTTCTCGGTGGGACGCCCAAGAGGATTCCAACCTCTGACCTACGGATTGGTAATCAGATCCCCACCGCCCAGCCCAAGCAAATCAAGTCTTTCGATGACCCCGCTACCACGGTGCTACCGGCATGACCCCCACGCAAGGCCCCAGTTGAAGGCTGATCAATCTGTTTAGGTGCTGTCGCCAACACTGAAACCCTGGCCCTTGACACCCCTGGCCCAGTAGGGTGATACTGGGGCGTCACTCAGGAGTCTAAGGGATGTCCGGGGTAGGCATTGTAATCGTCGACCCACCTGTGCACAATCCTGGCCTACCATGAAATTTACTTACCGGTTTTGGAATTTGGGCTTACTAAATGTACACGGTTATGCACATCTCGGATATTCACCGCTCCGAGGCTGATCCTATCTCAAATAACGAGTTATTGTCTTGCATTATCACTGATTGTGAGCGTTTCCCAAATGAAACGCCTCCGATTTCCAAGCCAGATGCAATTGTCATCAGCGGAGACCTTGTCCGGGGCCTCCCGTTAGAAGCGACCGATTATCCAGCCGCTCTGGAGCAACAATATAACCAGGCTTTCGATCTATTGACAAAACTTGCGGATGCCTTCGTCGAGGGCGACCCATCGAGGGTTATCGTCATCCCAGGAAACCACGACGTAGACTGGAACATGGCCCGACGTGCGATGATGCCCGCATCCGCCAGCGGTCAGAATATACATACACTATTGACACTGCCTAACAGTCCCTATCGGTGGTCTTGGAAGGACCAACAGTTATTCCGAATCGTCGATCAGGTCGTTTACGATAATCGCTTTAAGTCTTTCTGCGAGATGTACAAACGGTTCTACAAAAATGCTCGTCTTCGCTTTCCGCTCGTCCCGAACCGTTATTGGAACCTTTTCGAATTGGCCGATGGAAACATTCTTCTGTGTGCGTTTAACTCATGCGCCAACAACGATTGCTTTAGCTTCTGTGGTGAAATCCCTTCGGATGTCCTCGCACAAAGTCACCTGGCACTATTAAAACAAGCCGGCGCTCACTCCCTCAGAGTTGCAGTCTGGCACCATGATGTCCAGGGCCCCCCAAGACGCTCGGACTATATGGATCTGGATACTGTCCGACTCATGATAGACAAGGGCTATCGTCTTGGAATGCATGGGCACCAGCATAAGTCAGATGCTTCGCCGTACTCGTTACATACCTTTGAGAAGCACACGATTGCCGTTCTCAGCGCTGGCTCCCTTTGTGCAGCCCCTGATGATCTACCTGCTGGCTTTAACCGGCAATATAACGTGGTCGAGGTATCAGATGATTACCGCCGAGCGCGGGTTCACGTTCGCGAGATGAATGTCCCAGGAATCTTCGCGCATGGAAGACTCGCCTCCCTCGGAGGTCGAAGCTACGCCGATGTCGAGTGGACCCCGACACCGCCCAGCTCACTCGTGGATAGTGGCCGCGGAGGTGGGCGCGTTATTCGGTTAGTTGAGGAGATTGAAGGCCTAATATCGATCGAATTATACGACAATGCCATAGAACAGATTGAGCAGGCCCGCGATATACTTTCCCACTATGGCAGGCAGCTTCTAAGCAAAGCCCTGTTTAATGCGCAGAAATGGGAGAAATTGGTGGAACATTTAGCAAATCCTCAGAACCCCGACGAGCTGGCGAAGGTCCTACGGGCCACCGTAGCGCTAAAGAACTGGCCAGAGGGCGAACGAATTTTACGAATTTCCGAACGCACTGGACATTTCTCAAATGCCACACTAAAGGAATACAAGAGTTGGTTCGCAGCCGAGAAGGGAATTTCAAAATGAGCGCGTCCGAAAGAATTCCATTTCGCATCGAAATTAACCAGATCATCGAGTTGCTCGCTAAACAGATATACCAGTCCCCATTAGCCCTCCTGCGCGAAAATTGCCAGAATGCCTACGATGCTATTCTGCAACGCAGGTATCTGGGGCAATATTTCGAGCCGGAGATCTCCGTCACTATCACACCCACAGAGGTACGTGTCACTGACAATGGGATTGGAATGACCAAGCAAGACTTGGTTAACCATTACTGGAGAGCAGGATCCAGCGGTAAGAACAATGCCGAGGCGCGAGCTGCTGGCGTCGTCGGAACCTTTGGAATAGGTGCAATGGCAAATTTTGGTGTTGCTAGTGAATTAATTGTCATTACAGAATCCGCCCGGGATGGCCAACGCACAGCCTCTCATGCACTACGAGAAACTCTCTCGGCAACAGAGGACTGTATTGAAATGACAAGCGAGCAGTTGACTGGTCAGCCGGGGACAACGGTTATCGCAAAGATCCCAGAAGCGACCCCAGTCAACCTGAATGCAGCTACGACCTATATTAGGGAATTTGTGCGTCACCTTGATATTCCCGTCTTTGTAAATAAAAAGCTCGTGAGTCAAGAGCAATTTGAGGCGACCGTTATAATGCCCGTGGCCGATTGGACAGAATCCAATCAAGATGCCACACTCGGTCCTCAGTTCCGAGCTGACGTGAACTTGGTAGTCGCGAAGACGGGTGAGGTAGGGCTATCGTTATCGAAGATTCGCTATTCAGGGACACCCATTGATGGCGTAATCCTTCTGAGGCAGGGCATGCACCAAATCCGCACGTTCAGAAGCAGATTTGCATTAGCTAATGCCTCAGTTAGTTCCTCTTATGGTTTTGGCGGAATAGCCAATTCAGGCATACTTGAGCCAACGGCCGGTAGAGAGGCATTGACAACATCGAGTTTGCAGTTCATCCAAAGTCTTGTAACTGCGTGCGACAAGTATACATCAGAAAAGATCGCGGGAACACCGTCATCGAATTCGAATACTGGTTTCATGGACTGGGTAGCTAAACACGGAAGGTTCGAATTGTGCTCCAATTTGATAGTTAGGATGGAACCAAATAATCGCTCCGTGCCGTTAAAGGACATCAGTCAGTGGACTAAGGTCTCCCCCTTCAACTACTTCGACGGCATCGATCAAGCATTAATTAACCAGTATGCAACGGAAGACCAACCCCTGATAGTTTTATCAACCAGGCACCCGAGAAAAAAATGCGAACTTGGGTATCTCCAATCGTATTGTAAGGTGACCCGTATCGTCGATGCTCCGACAGTGCTGGTGAGAAAGCCGGAGCGTGACTGGACAGTGAATGACTCGGCGTTCGCTCTTCGCTTAATGAGTATTCTCGAATCGGACTACTTCGTCCATGTTCAGGTAACGTTCGGAAAGATCTCGCATGGGCTCCCAATCCTTGTTGATACCTCGAAAAGCCCAATTGAGATAGTGTTAGATACTGACGGCGCAACCGCCGCGATGATCCTGAGGCTATACGATGAAGACTTCATGGCTTTAACTGGAATGGTTAAGGATTTTATACGAAACGTGATATTCACGAAGATTTCCCAATTCGTACCAAGTAGTACGAGGCAAGGAGCCGAAGCCTTTTTGCAGGCGCTGCGTCGACCGCGGGAGGTATTCGAGATCGAGAAGTCAGATTTGGGTAGTTTGGGAGAAATCTGGCAGGATTATCTAGAAGGGAAGCTTTCGCTGGCTGAAGCCGCCAAACAATCGACTATAATCGTGCGGACTAATGTTCAGGTCGTTGATCGTTCTGCGACTGGAAGTGTTGCGAGTGTTATTCCTGATGTGTTAGAGAATCAAAGAATTTTAGAGCAGGCAGAAAGTTCTGACGGGGCTGAGGAATTGGAAGCCCTGCCAGCGATTACACGCCTTGAAAAGGAATCGCCTGCTAAGCTGCTCACGATAGAAGAAGATGAGGCACCACTTAAAGGATATCGGTGTTTTCTCGCGATAACTGATCGAGTGCGGGAGGATCGGGTTGGATTCTTCTTGCAGCCACATCGAACGGAGATCGTATGGGCTGGGCAAAAGGCAATATACATCTTCCAGCATCATTCTGGCCAGTTCGGCTTGTACTATGAGCTTCAGTCCACAGAATTGTTGGCAGACGTGCCTGATGGACGCTCTATTTCCACGTGCACGATCGTGTTGAAGAACCAGATCTACATTCCTGTGCCAAACGAGATCCGTGATAAATTTATCCCAAAAGAGGCTGAAAAGAAACGATTTGAAATTCGATGTGAGCTGCTGTTCCCTGATATCGGGGTGGCTACCCCGGACAAAGATTCTGATAGATAAGCCGCGGGGGTACTCTCCTTAGCATATAGCAGTCGGAAGTGGAATGCGTACAGTGTGGTGGCACCGATGACTGGCGTTGGCGGTGGGACTTGTCGTGGTTCCTCGCAGACCTAAGGCGGCCCCGGACAAAGAAGGGTCGTCGGGAAACACCATAAACAACCGGGTCGAGGTATAGGACCGATCCATGATTTACATGGACGACGCCCTACTGGTTGTGCTCGTGCGGAACCTCTGACCTGCTAATTACCTATCAGATCCCGACCGCCCAGTTCCAGCAAATCAAGTCCTTCCAAGACACTGCTACCACTGTGCTACCGGCATAACCCCCACGTGAGGCCCAAGTTGAAGGCTGAGCAAAGTCGCTGGGTATTCTCGCCACCACTGAAACGCATGGTCCTTGACATCCCTGGCTCGGTGGGGGATATGAATATCATAAGCCCCCCCCTAGCCAAGAGAGGCTCTCTCGAATCCTGGTATCAGTCCGACGGGGGGCCTTGGGGATAAGAGTAGATGGGAAAACGGCATCACACGATATTCACCGACCTGAAGCTCCCGCCTGCGTGGCGCGGGGATCGACTTCCCTGGGATCTGGGCCTCCACATGCTGTCGGAGTTAAATAAACTGCGTTCCTTTGAGCAGAGGTGGCCCTCCAAGGAGATCAAGCGCGCCATGAATATAGGTGTTTTGTAGAGGTAGAGGGGTCAAATCTGCTGTTGACTGTTAGCAAAACTCAGTTTATTCGCTGTTTGATGTCTCGACTCTTACTTGCACGGATGGAATGCTCTGTGATCCGCCAGACACAGGCAGGCTCGCCATATATGGATTAAAAGCCAA
>JAPUHZ010000317.1 GCA_027297485.1 Deltaproteobacteria bacterium | reverse complement strand
GCATCGCTCAGGGCAGGCCCTTCGACTCCGCTCAGAACTGGCAAGCGGCTGGTGGCTTATGTTATCGCCAACCAGGAGCCACGCCCCACGGCTAGTGAGCTGCGAAGCTTTCTGAAGGAGAAACTGCCCGACTATATGGTGCCTTCTGCCTTCGTGATGTTGGACGCTCTCCCGCTAACACCCAACGGCAAGGTGGACCGCCGAGCGCTTCCGGCCCCGGACCAGACCAGGCCTAATTTGGAGAACGGCTTTGTGGCTCCTCGTACTCCCGTGGAGGAGGCGCTGGCAGGGATCTGGGCTGAGATCCTGAGACTTGAGCAGGTAGGCATTTACGACAACTTCTTTGAGTTAGGCGGTCACTCCTTGCTGGCCACCCAGGTCATGTCCCGTGTACTCAACGCCTTCCAGACGGAAATTCCCCTGCGCGCCCTGTTTGAGAAACCCACTATTGGAGAGCTGGCCATGTTCATTACTGAGGCGCAGGTCAAGGGAGCTAAGCAGGAAGACCTATCTCGAATCATGGATGAGTTGGAATCACTTTCCGAAGACGAGGTACTTCAACGCCTTGCGGGCGAAAGAAAATAGAACCGAGGGAGAACAATGAACCAACTTATGTCACCTTAGGCATCTGAACATTTTTAACGTCATTTGGATTAAGGCAACAGAGAGACACCATGAGGAATCATTATGCATTTAGAAAACTTAAGTGAATATTATGTAAAACCACGAATGTTAATAGTTCATGACCCAACTGATTTTGACGCTTTCCAAGGCTTTTCTTTAACTGCCGACACCAAAGAACTATTAGCAAAGTTCTTATTTCGTGAATGCCCGGATATTGAGCAACTCCATGACCAACACCGGAGTTTTGTAAAGGAACTCAGAAAACACGTAGAAGTGACATATCTCACAGAGATCTTGGGCTGTTCTAATCTTCCTTTGTACAAAAACTATTTCAAAAACAACCCGAATCACGTGTATGCGCATGATGCATTAATTACAGTACCTTGGATACCCGATGGGTATATATTGGGAAATATGAAGAAAGCTATTCGAAGAGATGAACCTACCGTATTAGCTAAGGTTGCAGATCTATTGGGACTAAGAGAGATTATAAATATCCCGTCACATCTGTATCTTGAAGGTGGGGATGTGATCCCATTTTGCTACGATGACAAAAGAGTTTTCTTGATGGGATATGGCCCGAGAACTTCAAAAGAGACGTTATTTTTCCTTCGTGAAACTCTTATAAGAGATGGGATAGTTGATGAAATCATTGGTTTCCAACTGGCTGAATGGAGACTGAATATAGACGGGTGTTTCTTCCCTGTTTCCAACAGCATAGCTGTATCCCAACCTGAAAGTATATTAGCGGGTATTCGGCTTGGGCGGGATTTTACTTACAAGATTAATCCTCTTGAGTTTTTCGAGCAGCTGGGATTTATCATTATTGAAGCTACCAAGGAAGAATCCTATTTTAAACAAGCCTGTAATTTTGTATGTCTAGACACGAGAAGCTTGGCTGCATACAATATCACGGATAGAGTCAACAGAATTCTCAGGCTTAAGGGCTTGGATATTATTGGAATTGCAGGTGATCAACTAGTCAAGGGTAATGGCGGGCCTCATTGCATGACTCGACCTATTTACGGAAATTCATCCTCGGCTACGGGATGGTTGAGCAGCCGTAATCATCCGTAGGACGCATCTAATGGCCTTGCCCACCCTATGATGTTCCTCTTGGCATAAACCGCATGCAGCTCGTCGATCACTGCGGTCCTGACCCTCACCAACCGACCCCGATGGGAGAGAAGCTCTCGCACAAAGCGCTCCCCTTCCCCAGGAATCCACACCGTCGGGAGAAAATCCGCCTTAAGCTACTTTGCTAGCATCGGCGCATCCACCTTGTCCGACTTGAACCTTGCTGACGCAATCGCCTTAGTCTGCTTGGGAGGAGATAGAAAAACTCACCGAAGATGAGGCTCAGCAACTTTTAAAAAGAGAAGCCGAAGGGCCTTAGCCGCAAGTTTAAGCGCACACCGAGCCGTTTGGTGCCATCACACCCATTTGACTTTTATCTCTCTGATCTGCTGTCCCGATCGTCTTGTTGTCGCAATCTGTGGGGACACGGCGTTTGGAATCAACGCAATGGAAATAGAAACATTTGAGGTGGGGCCAAAGGCACGCCGAGACCTCCGAGACCCTGCCATGACTCATAATTAAGGAGGGGTCACAATGAAGCAAGACAACCTTTTCCTGACCTCCTACGAACAGCCCCACGATTTCGAATTTAGCGCTGCGGTAGCCAGCGTTTTCGACGACATGATTGCTCGTAGTGTGCCCCTCTACACCGAGCAGCAGCGGATGATCCAGGAAATTGCGAAGCACTTTCGCCCGCAGGGCACCGATGTTTACGACCTGGGATGTGCTACGGCGACGACGCTTATCAATCTGTGTGGAGAAATTCATGAGCCGGTGCGTTTTATTGGTTATGACAATTCTCTAGCCATGCTTGAGCAGGCAAAGTTAAAGGTTCGGGAGAAGGGACTTGAGGATCGCATCGACTTGCGATTGGGGGACCTGGAGGGGGGTCTTCTGACACAACCCTTGCAGAATGCGGGTTTGGTAAATGTCGGTTGGACACTGCAGTTCGTCCGCCCTGTGCGTCGGGATCGAGTGATCCGGTGGATATATGAAAGTCTATCCAGCGGGGGCGCACTGATTCTGACCGAGAAGATCCTTACCCGGGACACTCATACCAGCAGGTTTTTCATCGATACCTATTACCGTTTCAAGCGGCGCAACGGTTATTCCGATGACGAGATCACACGGAAACGAGAAGCGCTGGAAAACGTACTGGTTCCCTATACTATCGCGGAAAACATAGAGATGCTTCGGCGAAACGGTTTTGAGGTCGCCGAGACGTTCTTTCAGTGGTACAACTTCGCAGCGTTCCTATGCCTGAGGACGAGTAAATAACGTGAACTTACCGCAGGGTTTGAAAATGGTATGGCCCCGCGATTACAGTAAAACTGGGCGACAGCTGCGTCGCCAAGATCAAAAGCTGCCTGGAAGATAGATCCATCCGGACAGCGCGTCGCCAATCCCGATGCATCCATCAAATTCAGAAGCGCCGGCCTCTTTTGGGCAGGAGCGGCTGTGGTTTCTCGACCACTTTGACGGTGCGAAGGTCGCCTACAACCGTCCTGCCAATCTTCGCTTTACTGGTGCATTGAACGTCGATACGCTGCGACGCAGCCTCGACGAGATTGTACAGCGCCACGAGGTGCTTCGAACAGACTTCTGTTCCGTCAAAGGGCGGCCCATTCAACAGATCCGCCCGGACGTGAGCCTGCCTCTGCCGCTCACTGACCTCAGCGACCTGCCACCAATCGAACGTGAGGCGGAGGCTCAGCGGATAGCAGTCGAGGAAGCGCGGCGGCCTTTTGATCTGGCCCAAGGACCGCTCGTGCGCGGCCACCTCTTACGGCTAAACCATGATGATCACGTTCTACTCCTGACGGTCGAGTGCGCGGAGGTCTCGTCTTTAGGTCGAGAAGACTCGGGATTGGACCTGGGAAGACCTTTCCGCTTGCAGAGGGGCGGCCAGCGCGAGGAGTATCGTCCGCTGGTCAGGAGGTCTCCCGGCGGCAAAACAGCTCAGCTAGAGAGAGACGCACCAGAAGGCACGATGCGGTGAGGAGCGATCGGACGAGTTCTAGTGCCCCTACGAGAT
>JAPUHZ010000316.1 GCA_027297485.1 Deltaproteobacteria bacterium | reverse complement strand
GCCATGGAGTGTCCACTTCTCCACGGTGTTGACAAACGGGTCCGCATCGTAGCGCCGGCAGTCCATGATCCTGTCTTTCGGATCTCCATCAATGTTGTCGGTGTCTTCTCGGACCATGGTCCAGAACGGTTGCCCTTCACTGGTAAATCTGAAGGCCCGGTTTTTTCCAGTTACGTCCCCGATATAGGAGGCGGATGACGAAACATTGTTCGGAATATTCCGCAGATGATCGCCGTCTTCGACCGTGGCGTCTGGGCCGTCGGCCGTGACGTTGTCCACGACATCGAACCGCATGATCTCGGATGTGGCAGTGGAACAGCTATGGGGAACGCATTGGCCGGAAGCGCTGTCATTGTTTTGCAGAATGAGACTCGTGCCGGGCGAGAACTGACTGAAGTCGATGACAAATGCAACCCTCTCGGCAATGCCGATGGTGATTTGCTGCCGGGCCACGGCGTTCTGCATGTATCCGGCGTCCGACTGGACATGGAGCAGGTCGATTAACGTCTGGGCTGGGGGGTCTGGGTCTCTGTCTCTGCGTCTGCGTCCGCCCCATCCTCCACCTCCTCCACCTCCTCCGCCTCCTCCGCCTCCCACCTGCGCAAGGCGCATGAAGTACTTACGCGAGTTCCCCGGGACGACGACCCGGAACAGATACTTGCGCGCCTGGACCTCGAACTTGGGCTGGGGGACGCCGTTGACCAAGATGTGATCGCCGACGCTGCCCTGGCCGTCGAAGACGTACGGCGCCTGGTTGCTGTTGTCGAACTGCAGGTCCCTTAACACGAGCTCAACGTCAAACTTGTAGCCTTTGTTCACCGGGGTTGTAGTACTAACATACGTTCGAGTATCGCTTGTCCCATCAGTAGCAGTAGTGATCGCGGGACCCCTGGGGACAGTAGTGTTTGAACCAACAGTAACACAAGTCCCAGAAGCAGCTTTTCGAGCCTCACCAGAACCACAACCAGGAGAAGCAACAAGAGGATCGGCATCATCGTCGATGATGAAAAATCCGCCTGCCAAACCTTTCCACGCCGTGTGGCCGGTCACATCCACCCGGTGGTTATGATACCACTCGGAAACTCCTCTCTCTCCTCCCGTATTGTTCGCACTATCATTTTCTCTCAGGTGGTAAGTGTAGGTCCGGCTGCTGTTGCCTGCGTTGATGGCTTCTCTCTCGATGAAGAACCAGCAGGCCCCGCCGTCACCTAAAGGGGCCACATGAGAGCCGTGATGATGGATGCCGATCTCACTATGATCCCCCGCGACCCCGGTTTGAGTTCCACCCCCTAAGCCCTGTGCCCCACTAACACCCGTACCGTCATCATGACCGATCTCGCCGGGGCCAGCGCCAAGTTTATTAATGAATTCGAGCCTTGTTGGGCTCGTGCTCCCAACAACCGAATCCGGACGGGTATTCCTTCGAATCGTCGGAGGGGGGAAGTTCCCGCCCAACGTCCACATCTTCGTCGCGTTTCCGCTGGGACAAATCTGGACATCCTCGTCCGTCGCCACAACCGTAATCTTATTGCCGCCGGATTGTGTGATCGCGCCACCTGTCATCGTTTCCCCTCCGGTGAGAACCGACATGCGCTTTAGAGCCTGGCCGAACTTCGTGTGGCAAGCCTGGGCACTACCCGGCGCCAAAAGCCCCACACTAAAGATAAAACCGAGGGCACCCGGCAGAAGCCACAGCCAACTGCTTTGCCTCACTGCTTGTAACTTCATATATCTGATCTCCTCTCTTTAAATTGTTGCTTTTCAAAAAAGACCGCGTAAACCCCCTCGGCTGAACCTTATGGAGGATGGGCGGGGCAAAACTTAGGAGGACTAAGGCAGTCAGAAACCAAAAACCAACCAAATTGATTTCTTGGATCTACCCCCAATTCACCCTCATTTTCTTATTACGATTAGTGAATCTCTCCTACGTGATAGGGGGATTTCTCCTAATGGCCTCCTTATGGCCTCCTTTTAAACCACAAGGCAAAAAACTTGTCCAACACTTTCTTCCGATGGCTGCCATGGAGTTTGCTCTATACTCTAACTCCAGAGACACAGGTCCTTACACCCAAAGGAGTAGACTTATAAGTACCCGTATGGGGGTATTGACAACAAGGAGAAGTGGCAGGATGATAATTGGCGTCTATAGGAGCTATAGAGGGATTTTAGCGATCTTGTTGGCCTCCCCCCTCGGTGTAGGCGGAAGGAAAACATTATGACCCTGCATCAGCTCAGAATCTTTGCGACCGTCGCAAAGCACCTAAACATCACCAAAGCCTCAGCGGAACTCCACATCACGCAACCTTCGGTTTCCCAACAACTTAAGTTTTTGGAGGGGGAATGTAGGGTTAAACTCTATAAGAAAATGAGCCGGGGGATTAAACTCACAGAGAGAGGACAGCTCTTCCTGACCGATACCGTGCCGCTGCTACTGCAGGTCGAAAGGCTGAAGGAGAAATTTAAAGATAGCCCTACTGGCGGACAGGTCGGATCTCTCACGATCGGTGGGAGTCATAGCCAGTCTGTGTCCTTTCTTCCTATGCTCTTGGCGGTTTTCAAAGAAACACATCCACATGTTGAGCTTACCCTTCGAACTGACAGTAGTCGGGCCTTAGAACAGGTGGTTCTGACCTCCGAGGTAGAAATTGCCGTTATTACCAATCCCTCCAACTCTCCTGCGCTTAACTATGAGCCTTGTCGGCAAGAGAGCTTTGTAGCCTTTGTATCTGTGACGCACCCCCTGGCCAACAAGCAGCAGTTGACTCTCGCGGGGCTGGCCCAGGCCCCTCTGGTCTTCAGGAAGGGAAAGGACAATCATACTAGAGTCTCGGAGCTTTTAAAGGAAGTTGAAAGGAGAGGGTTTAAGCTGAACATTGTCATGCGTTGTGAATCGATTGAATCCCTAAAGGCTGCTGTCAAAGCGGGCATGGGCCTTGGGATTTTGTACCAAGATCATGTGGATCAAGACGCTATGAGAGGTGAGCTGAAAAAGATAAAAATTCCAGAGTTGAAAATGAAACTCCCCAGCTTCATCGTCTACCCTAAGGGGATTTCTCTCACCCCCAACGGCCAAGACTTCCTTACCCTCTTGCGTGAATGGCCTAAAAAGACACGGGTGGTTAAGGGCTCTCTTCGGGCAGCGTAAATTTTTCCTCCTTTCCTGGTTTTTTCGTTTTTCCGCCCCATGTTGGAAAGATCTTCTTTGAATTCTTTAGTTGCAAGAGATGGGCGATTGGATGGGGGTCTTAACGACCCACAGTGAAGGCTTGGGCCAATTTTTCTGTTCTCTTTAGTCTCTCCTGCAAATCCTTGGCCTGCTCCCCTGTGGCTAAGCGGCCAACCCGGACACGGTACCAAGTCCGCCCCTTGATGTCAGCCCTAACCGTATAGGCATCATGTCCTTTGTTCTTAAGCCTATTGGTCAAGGTATGGGCATTCCGCTTTCGGGCAAAGGCACTGACCTGAACG
This sequence comes from Deltaproteobacteria bacterium, assembly GCA_027297485.1. The sequence goes on along the minus strand of JAPUHZ010000316.1, from coordinate 13,386 downwards.
GCCCATACGGCTTCTCGCGTCTCCATCCCGGTTTTTACTCCGCCTGTCTCCGGAGTCTTCCGGAGCAGCGTTTCTCTCTCGGGCTTGAGGGGCAGCAGTGAGGCTTTTTCTGTGCCTCCATTTCCCTTAATGGTCAAGGCCGCCGCCATTTTAACAACAGCATCCGTCTCCCTGACCGGTAGCTCTATCTTGCTCCTTGCCGGCTTAATTTCGTCAAGCGACTCCTCTGTGAATGCCCGGGCAGGAACCGTGGCGCTATCCCACGTGTTATTGAAAGTCATCTCTTCCTTGGGAGCTTTCCTGAATTTCGTCTCAGGGCCTGGAGAGGTGGGCTTTGGGGCAATAGATTTCTGTATTTTGCCTTTCCTCTTCATCCTTTCGATCTCCCGCTTGACCTTGGAGAGCCTTTCTTTGAATTCTTCAGTTACAGCCCGGGCCTCATCAACGCTGCGGATCACGTGCGGGGTAATCAGTATAATCAACTCAGTCCGCTTCACGCTATCGGTGGTCACCCCAAAAAACCAGCCTAAGACAGGAACGTCCATGAGAAAGGGGATGCCGGACCGACTGCGGCTCTTGCTCTCGTCGATAATGCCGCCGATCACCAGGGTCTCTCCGTCCTGAACGATTGCCGTGGTCTCCACATCCCGGGTGCTAAATGAGGGAAAGGATTGATTCCCCACTTGAACATTGGCCCCCCTTTCGCTCACCTCTACCTTGATCTGGAGGTGGACCAGCCCCTTGGAATTTACCTGCGGGATAATAGTTAGGATCTTACCTGTATTACGGAATTGGATGGTGGTGCTAGAGGATACGGTCGGTGCACCAGTAGCAGCCTCAATGACACCTGTGGGTACGGGCTCCTCACTCCCAACCTGGATGCGGGCGGGACGGTTGTCGGTAGCCAGAATATGAGGGGACGCAAGGACTTTTACCCGCGAATTACTCATCAAGGTTTCGATCAAGGCGCGGACGGCGCCCCCCGTCCCAATGAGAGCATTTATGCCTCCACTAATCATGACAGGCGACGGAGCAAAAGCATCAGTAAAAGTATCTCCCGAATGCTTCCTAAGAATCTCATACTCGATGCCAAAACTCATATCATCCGTTAGGGTCACCTCCGCCACCAGGACATCCAATAGGACTTGGCGTGGAATGACGTCCAGATCTTTTAGGATGTTCTTAATATTCTGAAACTCCTGAGCAGTGCCAAAGATAATCAGCGAATTCGTGGCCGGGTCAGAGACAATGCGCGTTGGCTCCGGTGCCTTAACTTGTGGACCGGGGGAAGGCCGCGTCCTAGCAGGCCCGGTCGACGGTGCGGCCCGCCGCCTGGGAGGCTGTGCAGGTGCCGGAGTGACAGCAAAGACTCCTCGGGTTTGGCTCTCTCCCCTCCCCCTCTGCATACCACCGAGTGAGGGGACTATAGAGGGGGCTGCCCGGTGAAGATCTCGCAGGGTGCTGGACGGCTCCCTCCGTGCGCCAGGGGCTTGGCCAAGGACCTCGTTTAATATGTCTGCCAACTCTGTCGCCTTGCCGTTCTCCACGGGATAAATAAAGATCCTCCTTCCCGGCCCCTCCGCCACCACGTCGATGCGCTCCAGCCACCGCTTGACATAGGTCCAAGCCGCCTCACTATGGCTGATAACCAAAAGCTGATTGATTCTCGGGAGAGGAAGAAACTGCGCGGCAAATCCCTCTGCCTGGGCTGTCGAAGAGGCATAGGCCTGCATGATTTTCGACATCTCTGCTGCCAGATCTTCGGCACTGGCTATCTGGGGTTGGTAGATCTCCATGCGCATCCCAGAAAAGACATTGACATCGATCAGATCCCTGATCTCCATGAGGCGCCGGATGTTGGATGGAAGATCCATGATGATGAGAAAATTGCCCCGGGGATAATCCAGGATCTCGCCTCCCGGTGTGATGAAGGGCGTAAGAAGTTTTTTCATCTCCCCGACCGGGAAAAAGCGCACCGGCACCACCTGAATGGCATAGCTATCATCTTTCCCTCCCGTCACAGGGCGGGCCAATCCCTTGCCCTCTTTGATCGGAACAATCCGGTAAAGGTCGCCTGTCTTGATTGCCACAGCGTTGTTCATGCGCAGCACCTGATGAAAGACGGGAAGGAGATCTTCTTTCTTAAGCGGCTCCGCACTGTAAATTGTTACCGACCCTTTCACCTTGGGATCAATGGTGTAGGTGAGCTTTAAATGTTGGGCTAGGACGTGAATCACCTCCACTAGCTCGGCTCGATTGAAATTAAGAGAGACCAGATTCGCCCGCGCTGTCGGCTGGGGAACCGTGCGGCCCCCGGGAGCCGTTGAAGGCGGGGTCGCTTGAGGCTGAGGGGAAGTACTAGGAACAGGCCGGCCTTTTTCTTCCTGGGCATGGAGCAGGCTCCCCGTTGAACCGATCACAGCGATGAAACAAAGAGAGACCAAGGTCTGTGGTAACAAGGTCAAAAAATGTCTCCGAAAAATTCTCCCCGTCATTGATCGCTCCTTCGACTAAGACGTCCCTGATCAGGAGACTTTTTTTTGGGAATTCTCGGTGCCACCCTTGATGTAGATTTCTTTCTAGTTTTCACCTTCTCTTTGACATCGTCAATCTTACGGAGGAAATCAAGAGCGACCTCCACCTTGAACGCCCCCTTAGTAAAAACCACCTTCCTCTCATGGATCTCGGATAGTCTAAATCCCTCCACCGTATCGCCCAATTTAAGACGCATAGGGCCTTGCAATGATGGCCGCGATTTTTTGGAAGACACACGGCGTGGATTGGACGGTTCTTTTAAAATGGCGTAACGGCTATTGCCCAAAATCGCCGTGCCAATAAGAATCAGGCTTCGCACCCGTTGTACGTCGACAGATGAGGTCTCAGCCCTTTTCGTTTCACTTGACCCCCGTTCCGGATCAAAAAGGTTTTTATCAATGATGTTCACCGAGTCCGCCAACGGCGCTCTCCGAGGCTTTTCCTTTGGCTCCTCAACAACCAGGGAGGATTTCCCTTTGCCAGGCTTGGGCAAATGCAAATCCTGTGGCCCCTCTTGCCAAAGCTGATAAGTCCTCGCCGCCACAAAGGCAATGGCGACTGCGAGCAACACGCTAAGCATTGAAGAACGCTTAAGAATGCCTCATCCTCCCATAGGTCCTTAAAGAAACAGCACTCTAATTTACTGCTAAACGGTCCCTAGGTCAAACGGTCCAAGCTCCCCCTTAGGGGAGTTATACCAATTAAAACAACCTTATAAAAATCTGAGATGAGCGGTCCTAGGAAGTAATCAAACAGGTACGATCAGGGGAAACAGGAAGCTAGAGCGAGTCGATCTGGGGAGCGAGAGGACAAAGGGATTCAATCTTATATCGACCACAGGTTGCAATTCCTACGAAGAAAGCAAGAAGAAATACGGTGCCTATGAAAACTTTGACTAGGCTTAGGCATAAGGCAACTGTGAGACCGAGAGCTATTATGCCGGTGTGGCCTTGCCTTACGGCTCCTCTTCCTCTGATTCGGCTTGGGCCGGCACGGCCTCATTCTTTTGGACCGTGGTGGGCTGGCTGCGGGTAAAGCCGGAGATGGTCAGGCTGGCGCGCAGATTTCCTGCGGGGACTTGAGAGGCTGTCTGCCGCCGCCGCGAAGCCCGCCGCCGCGCCGCTGAAGCTGGCCTCAACAGGGAACGGATATTCAACTCGTCCACGACCAAAAGCCTTTCCGCTGACCCAATCCCCCTAAGAAGGTTTACCACTTGGTCAATCTGCCCGCTAACCTCTATCTGTATGGGAATCCTCATGTAAGCGCCTTTGATCTCCGGACTTAACACCTTCGTCCTAATGACTTGGGTCCCCTCCTTCCTGGCAATAGTCTGTATCATCTCCTGAAGACTGGAGGCGCTGACTGAGGGTGTGCCTCCCGAGAGCAGTCTAGGCTCCAGAGCTTTCAGTTCCCTTCTGGTTCTATCAAGCGCCCCCTCTATCTCTCTCCTCCGGCCTACATACCTGAGTTTTTTCTCATAGAGCTGGGGTTTGATCTCAAGTTGACTCTGAACCCACTCCCTGTATTCTAGGAGAGGAAATACCAAAAGGTAACGGCCCAGAACCAAAAGGAGGATAAAAAAAGCCGAAGCTACAAAAGCCTTTTCCCTTTTGGAGAGCCGCTGCCAAATAAGCCTCATGGATTGCCTGCCTTTCCTCCTGGTTACTCCAAATCCGCCTTGATGGAGAACGTCTCACGCTCATCCCGCCTCCGAGTGGAAGGTGCGTTGAATCTCACATTCTTAAATAGAGGCGAGCGCTCGAGAATAGGGACCAGGTTAGAGGTGTTCTCCGCGCTACCCCGAAGCTCTATCTGACCCTCCCGATACCGCAGGTTAGAAAGATAGGCGCTTTTGGGAACGATGCGGGAAAGCTCATCCAGAATACGAAGGATCTCGCCGCTGCGCTCGTGGAGCCCGGAGACAGAGGAGATTTCTTTATTCAGCCTCTTAAGCTCTTCTTCCTCACGGCGCAGGGATTCCACAGAGGGCCCAATTTTTTCGACCTCTTTTTGAAGCCGGCGTAACCGGATCTCATCTTTTAGTGGGTAACTCCCTCCCCAAACAAGCAGCACGATCAGGAGTAAAATAGTGAGACAAGTATTCAACACCGAGAGCAACCTCTCCCGTCTCTCCTTGCCGGCTCCGGGAAGAAGATCGACCGGGAAGGTGTTCTCTCGAAGCCCGCGCAGTGCAGCCCCAACCGCAGGAATAAAAAAAGGGTGGGTAATCCCCTGATCCCCCCCCAGTCTCTTTTTCCCCAAAGCAAGGAGGTCCTCGAACTGGAGCGACTCCCCCTTCACAGAGAGGAGAAAATCCGTAATGTATCCCCAGCCGAAAAACTTGGGAGACTTACGTAAGCAGTTATGAAAGATCTCTCTTCCCGGACCTTGAATCCAGTCCGCTTGGGGCAGCCAATGGGTCAAGAGAAGCTCTGGCTCCTGTCTCCAGCCGTTGTCCCTGGCGTCCAGTCCGATCATTTCCCAGGCATGGTCCTGGCCCCCCAAGACCAGAGCCGGACCTGTAATCCCACCCGTGCAAAAGAGGAGATAATTGCCAAGCGCCGTGGCCGTCGTCTCCACCGCTTTGGGCCTTATGCCAAAAGCGGATAGGGCGTCGAGAATCTCATCCAGGACTCTTTTTGGAACGGCAAAGAGAAGAAGCCCTACTTTATCCCCCTTCTTCCCGATAGGTAAGTAATCGTAATAGACCTCCTCCCGGCGAAAAGGGAGCAGTCTTTTGATCTCATACTCCAGGACCTGGGACAAGTTTTCCTCAGCGGCCTGGGGTAAATAGACCGGACGGGCCATGACCTGGTCCGAGGAGAGGCAGATATAAAACGGGTCTTTGCCCGGATTGAAGTGAGGCAAAAAGGAGTGGATCGCCTCCTTCAAGGCCTGCCGACGCGGAATTGTTTCCTTTTTTAGCGCGACCTCCCTCACCTCATCAGTAATCCAGCCCGTCAAGGATGATAACTTGCTAGCATCCTCCCCCACCGGGATTTCCCTCATCTCCTCCTCGACCACAGAAAGGCGAAAAAGATCCTTGCGCATCCGCACGAGAAAGAGGCGGTCCGGCATCACATAAAGCCCCACGCTCTTGAGAAAGTCGGCCCGGGACAGATCCTGAAACCAACGAGGAACCATCATCCTTCGTTCCAATAAGAGATTCCTGTATCTCGATCCACCCACCGGATAAGCTCAAACCCCCGATTGCCTCTCACCAATCGAATCACCCCTCTCACCCGGCGCTGCGTAACCGACTCCGCACGGCGCCCTGAGGCCTCGATCGTAATAACGGAAGGGTTAGTGAAAACAAACCGGCGTAGCACCGCATCTCCTGCGGTAATCCCTAAAAGCCCCAGCACATCTGCAAGGGTCTTCTCAGACAGTTTTCCCCTTTCCTCCACAATCGCTCGGCTCTCCTTCAAGGACAACCCCACGAGCGCGTGAATTACCTCGGCCGAGGCAGTGCGCAGATTGACTCGGTCCATAGGGCTATCCACAGTAAAAATTTCTCCTAATCCCACCCTCCGAACATCCTTCTCGCCTAGCTCACCTTGGCCATAGAAAAGCTCCGGGGCCATCCCTCTCACCCAAAGGAGATCCTCAACCGTATCGAAAGGGCCATTCTTGGCCGTGTAAGAGGGTGAAAGGGAGAGGTAGTAGTCATTCTCCGCGCCGTTCAGCCGATGGAGATCATCGTCGTCACGCCAGTCCAGAATAGAATCAACCAGAATACCTTTATGGATCTCCTCTACTCCGAGATTGGTGAAGATGCGCCGTAGGGTATTATCGTCAGCCCGATTAAGGTTGACCTTGCCCCCCTCATCCACCAAGCGCACACGGTAGAGACCTCCACCAAAACTCTCCTCACGCCAACTTCCGTCTACAATCTCCTGGGGCTGAGCTAAAGAATCCCCGCCCTCGGTGGGTTGCCTCCCCGGTGCCGACCTTTCGAGAAGGCGATAGAGTCCTTCCTCAAAACCCGCAAGCGCCAGATAATAACCTTCGGCCTCCTCCGCATAACGGTGCGCGGCTATTCCTTCCTCTCGGACTGAAGAGGTAAAGTCAAAGGCCACGACGAAGAGAAAAATAAAGATCCACAGCACGAGAACCAAGACCACGCCGCGCTCGTTCGACAAATTTGCAATTTGAAATTTGCGATTTGAAATTGTCCTCATGGCGCTAAGACGCTCATCATAACGGGAAAAACCCAATAGATCTCTTCTCCTCCATCGCCTTGAAGGTTAATCCGGACTGCGCGCGGCAAAGCCCTTTTCTCTTCTCCATCCCACTGCTCAACCCAGCGTTCCTCCTTACTTTGAGAATCGAGATAGTCTATCCGAAAATCCCTAACCCCACGCCGGAGAACAACGCTATTTCTATAGCCCTCAAAATCTTCCTGCGCTTCCCATCGCAGGGGAATTTCTTCCTCAAGGACCAAAGACCCTCCCTCGCCTTCTTCCCCGTTCCAAGAGAGGCTAAGCTTTGACATTCCCCTGCCGCCCATTCCTGCGGAAAGGGCAGAGACAAAGGTTAGACGATTCTCCTCACCGGAGAAGGCGATGGCCGGATTGCGTGGCGTTAAACGATACGGATAGGCAGACCGGATATACCCCCCTAAAAAGCCCTCCACTGAGCGCAGCCTCTGACTCTCCTCAGAACTAGCCTGGACTTTTTCGACCGCCCTATGGCCCAGATAGAAGGCCGCATAGAGAATCATTGCTATGAGGGCGAAAATGGTCATCGCAATGGTCAGCTCAATTAGAGTAAAGCCAATTTGTAACTTGAAATTTGAGATTTTAAATTTCATGGGCTCTTCTTTACCAAACGCAAAGTCTTCATTTCAACTTGCTTCTCGCGCTCTCCATCCCGGTAGCTCATCCGCAGGGTCATTTCCTTTAGCTCCCAACCGGTTGGAGAAAACAGTGGAGTCTCACCCTGGAGAGATTGAACCTCAAGCCTCCAGCGATGCCTCTCTCCAAAGGATCCTTCTTCCCCCTCCTCCGGAACTTCCCGACGGATCAAGATCTCGTCCATCGCCTGCCGGCCATAGGCTATGGCCTCGGTCTTAGCGGAACTCCTCGTCTCAAAGCGGAGACCCAGAGAAAAAATCTCGAGCAGCGTCACCACCCCCAGGCCGACAATGGACATGGCCACTACCACCTCGAGAAGGGTAAAACCATTTTGCCTTTTGCCTTTTGCCTTTTGCCTTTTCATTCGTTTCCCCGGATCACCTGAACCCTCCCTAAAAGCGGGTCCAGGCGGATTATATAGACGGACCTCTCACCGCCTGAAAGCTCGATCTCCCTGCCCAAGATACTCCCATTCGGGAAAAAGAGAAATTGCCTCCGCCCCTCTCCTAGCGGCCTGCCTCCCTCGATCCCTGTGATCTTGATGCCCGAGGCCAAGAGGACTTTCTTTCCTCCTAAGGCTTGATAACTGTTCTCATACGGGTTGAAAATGAGGCGTTGCAAAGTGCTCTCGTAGATCGCCCTGCTACGCAGGTCACGAGCCGCCGCAGCAAGCTTCAAGGCGGTTTGCCTCATCTCTCTCTCCTTGAATCCTCTATCAATTCTCGGCAGGACAATGAGGCTGCTCACCCCAAGGAGCAAAAGAACCACCAGAAGTTCCAAGAGGGAAAAGCCCCTCTCATTCTCCCCAACTGGTGACATCGCGATCGTTCCCTTCCCCTCCTGGAGCGCCATCGGCGCCGTAAGAGAAGAGATCATAGGGGCCATGCTCCCCCGGGCTGCGATAAATGTAGGGATTTCTCCAAGGATCCACCGGGACCTTTTTTCTGAGGTAGGGACCATCCCACCGCTCCAGGCCGCCAGGTTGAGTCAAGGCCTCCAGAGTCGCAGGATAGCTCCCCACATCGAGACGAAGGGTGTCCAGGGCCGTGCCCAGAAGCTCGATCTGAGCCTGGGCTGCCCTGACCTTTGCCTTCTCTTCCTGGCCGATAAAGCGGGGGGCGACCAGGCCAAAAAGCAAACCAATGATCACAAGAACCACCATCATCTCAATGAGGGTGAAACCGTTAATCCTTGGTGTTGAAGTAACCACGTTCGGAACCCTCCTCGTCTTTTCCCGACTGAATGGAAAAAAACCCCGTCCAGCGAATTTAAGCAGGTAAATCATAGATACTAAAAATTCCGAGAAGCAAAGCTATGATGACCCCGCCAAGCACCAAGCCAATGCTTACTATGGCTATGGGTTCTAAGAGAGAGGTCATCCGTTTGGTCGACCGCTTAACCTCCTGGTCATAATGATCCGCCACATTGGCCAGCATCCCCTCAAGCTTTCCCGTCTCCTCCCCTACTGCAATCATTTGCAAGGCCAAGGGGGGAAAGACACCGCTCTCTGTAAGAGGCCCCACCATCCCTTTTCCTTCCCTCACCCTGGTTTGCACCTGGGTTACGGCCCGCGCCACTAGCCGATTCCCTACCACCCCCTGAACTGTGCCCAGGGCTTCTAAAAGGGGAACCCCCCCCTTGAGAAGCGCTGACAAGGTCCGAGAATATCTGGCCACCTCAAACTGACACAAAAGATCACCTATAACCCATATACGTAGCCGCATCTTATCCCACCGCAGTCTACCCTCCGGAGTGCGGACATAATAAAATCCCCCAACAGCGCTAACAATAAGCAAAAGCAGCAAAATCCAACCATACTGCGAGAGTCCGTTACTGAACCCGATCAACAGCCTCGTTATCCAGGGAAGGGCCTGTTCGACATCTTTAAATATAAGTGAAAACCGGGGGACAACAAAAGCAAAAAGAAAGATGAGAGAGATCCCGGACACCCCTACGATAAAAACAGGATAGGTCAGGGCGGATACAATATCCTCCTTCAACTCTTCCGAACGCTGGAGGTATTCGGCCAAATAGCGCAGAACGCTTTCCAATACCCCCCCCGCCTCTCCGGCACGAATCATGTTCACGTACAGCTTCCGAAATACCTCGGGATGCTCAGCCATAGACGAGGACAGCGACTTGCCCGCCCGGACCCCCTCCAAGAGAAGGCGCACGACCTTCTTAAACTCGTCCCCCTCCAACAGATTGGCCAGGACCGAGAGGCTACGGTCGAGAGGAAGCCCCGCCCCAAGCAGAGTGCTTAGCTGCTGGGTAAAATGGAGCAGTTGCCGCTGGCTTACCTTCCCTCGAGAGAAGAGCGTAAGAGGGACGTGGACTGCCCTGCTCGATGTCTCACCTGGCGCAGCGATCCTTAAAGGGATAAACCCCATTTCGTGGAGTCGGGACACAACCCCCTGCTCGGCCTTAGCATCCATGACCCCTTCAACGACCTTCCCTGAAGAATCTGCGGCTCGGTATTGAAAAAGCGCCATTGTTTTTCAAGTAAAAAGAAAAAAGTTAAAAGTAAAAAATTTCTGCCTTTTTACCTTTGCCTTTTGCCTTGCTTCCCTCAACCTTCTTCCCTCGTCACCCGCAAGACCTCTGCAGGTGTGGTAATCCCATCGCGGGTCTTCTCCCATCCATTCTCTCTTAATAGACACATGCCTTGGGCTATAGCCATACTGCGAATCGAGGCTGCATCCGTCCGCTGAACAATGAGCTTGCAGATCTCGGGCGTCGCCGGAAGAAGCTCAAAGATACCGATTCGCCCCAGGTAGCCTGTGCCACTACAGGAATCACATCCACTCGCCTCCCAAAGGATTGAGGGGAGATCTCTATTTTGGCTTTTGGATTCTGGATCCTGAATCCTGACTTCAGTAAACGGCACTTTCTTTCGACAGCTTGAGCAGAGCCGGCGCACCAGCCTCTGGGCTAAGACGCACAAAAGGGAGGAGGAGAGAAGATAGTCCTGCACCCCCATTTCCAAGAGGCGGGAAATGGCGCCGGCGGCATCATTGGTGTGCAGGGTGGAGAAGACGAGATGGCCGGTGAGCGCAGCCTGGATCGCAATCTCCGCAGTCTCAAAGTCGCGGATCTCCCCTACCATAATGATATCGGGATCCTGGCGCACAATAGAGCGCAGCCCGTTGGCAAAGGTGAGACCAATTTGTGGCTTCACCTGGATCTGGTTGACACCGTTCAATTGATACTCCACCGGATCCTCGATGGTAATGATCTTTTTCCCTGGGTCATTGATTTTCTGCAGGGCCCCATAAAGCGTCGTGGTCTTGCCACTACCGGTAGGTCCGGTAACCAGGATCATGCCGTGCGGCTTGGAGATCATCTCGCTAAAGCGGTGGAGGATGGCTGGTGGAAAGCCGAGAGACTCAAGATCACTAAAGATCTGGGAGCGCTCTAGCAAGCGGATCACGACACTTTCTCCGTAGAGGGTAGGGATAGTTGCGATGCGGAGATCCACGTCTTTACCCGCGATCTTGGTCTTGATCCTGCCATCCTGGGGGAGACGTCTCTCGGCAATGTTGAGTTGAGCAAGGATTTTCAAGCGAGAGATGACGGCGGCCTTGAGCTGGCGCGGCGGCGGATCGCCTTCGTGAAGGATACCGTCGATCCGATACCGCACCTTGAGCTGGTTTTCAAAAGGCTCAATGTGGATATCCGAGGCCCGACTTTCGAGGGCCCGACTGAGCATCTGATTGACCAGCCGAATCACCGGCACCTCCGAGGCCATATCCCGCAGATGCTCCACCTCTTCCTCATCCACAATCCCCTCTACCTCCCGAGCAGCAGGCACATCCGTTAAAGAGCCGGCTGGATCGCCATTGCCAAAGAGGGTTTCGATTCGTGCTGTGATCTCTTTTTCTTTGGCCAAGACGGGCCTCACACTGAGTCCGGTCGCTACCTCCAGGGCATGGAGGTGAGAAAGATCCGTAGGATCGGTCGTGGCAACAAGGAGATCCTGGCCCTCCACTTTAATGGGAACTATCCTGGTGAGCTTGAGAAAATCAACCGCATCCAGGAGAGAATCCATGGGAAGGGGAGTCAAAGGGAAGTCCTTTAAGGAGATTAGAGGGATCCCGAGGTGATCGCTGAGGACCGGCAATAGGTCATCCTCAGAGATGAAGCCCAGTTCCACGACGAGACGCGTCAGACGAGCCTGCTGTTCTTCCTGGAGCCTGGTGATCCGCTCCATCTCATCCTCAGAGATAAACCCGCGCTCAATCAGCCGCTCTCTCAATGTTAGAGGAGTTTCCATACGCTTCAACTGACCCCTAGCTAGGCCACCTGTCAAGAGGCATGTATTCTAGCAAATTCAACAAGAATGGCAAAACCGGCTATGGTCCTCAGAGGGTACCCCCGGAGAGCTCGATATACTCCCAGGCCTTGATCCTGGATAGGTTCAGTCCTAGGCTGATCTTCCTCAGGGAGAGACCGGTGCGGACCACAGCTCCGACACCGACACTAACAAGAACAGGGGCGCGTAACTAACCGCTAATCACGAATCAGGCGTGTAAAAAGGAAAGGAACAAACCATTTCTAAGGGAGCGGTGTGCCTCTTGACCAGAGCCTCCTGGGGTGACCCCTTCGTATTACATGCTTTGCGCAATCGCGCAAACCTGAGAGGACCAGGAGAAATCAATCTTATATCGACCACGGGGTTTGATGCCACGCGGTCGACCAAAGGGGAGAGCTGCCGCTTCTCCCCTTTGGGAACCCCATCAGCTTTGTCCACGCGGCAACCCGCGGGGTTTACTAATAATCTAATTGTCACAATTCGAGATCCGAGTCCGGGGATCCCCGCATAAAGAGCCAAGAGCGGACTGGACCCCCCTTGCGCGCCACTCCTTTTCAACAAGGTATTGAGGGTTTCTTGACTCTCAACCACAATATGTAGTATGACATAGCAGATTTTAGGCAGGGATAGAATCTGACCAGAGACTGGCAAATAGCCGGAGGCCAGACGGGCTAAAGTTGAAAGGAAAATTGGAAGATGGCGATCATCCAACTTGTAAACGGACCCCAGCTTCACCAAGCCAAAGTCTGCGAGCTTTGCCCCGGCAAGGTGAAGATTTGGCCGGAGAGCAAATTCTATGCGCACCTAAAGGAGACCCACGGCGCAGAGAAGTCCAGGCGATGTGGGAAGTGTGGCCAGTTGAAAGCGGAGCGGGAATTTCGCAACCCGTTCATCCAATCGTGCAACGCCTGCCTGGGAAAACGGGCGAGGGTAGATATAGTATTTAGGAGAAACAGGGGCTGGATTAGGAGCCAGCACAATAAACGAACTGTATCTCCTTGATTGATTATTCCTAGGATTAAAAAGTCTAGTGCGTAACCCATGGTTAAAGAGGCCTTAACAATGGAAGTAGACAAACGTGCCATCCTTCAGCCGATCCTGGACGCAATAGAACCCGGCTGGGAAATAATCAAACCCTTACCGGAAGACCGTGCTGATATAGAGAGTCTCTCTATTTTCCAAAAACCAGATGAAAATAAAGAAATAAAGGTGCCAATTCCAGATTATTACTTTTATTCCGGCGAGCAGCATAGAATTTGGCCTTTTCTCGAACACGAAATTAGAAATGCAAAGGTCATTTACTAACATTTAGCGAGTCTATTTCACTCCAGGACGCAATTAAACGACGCTTTAATAGAGTCCTACCCAGCTTATTGGCGGATCAGATCTTCAACTATCCCGTAGGCGAGGAAGAAGGCCAATACACAAGCAGCGGTAAAGATCCACCAGAAGATTGTCTGTGGCATTTTGGTTAGCTCATCTTTTCCAACATCCCCTGATACCCCGCCCTCTCTGCCGACAGCTTCTTCATAAACTCAGCCTCGGTAATCAGCCCTTTCTCGATGAGGAGCTTTGCAAGGAAAGCTGTCCTAATCGGAGGCGGAACCGATCATGAGAAAGGGAAGAAAATAGGTGATTCAGATGGGAAAGCAATTTTTCATACGTCGCCGATCCGATGGACGA
>JAPUHZ010000315.1 GCA_027297485.1 Deltaproteobacteria bacterium | reverse complement strand
GCGGGATCAGTATCGCAAGCATCCTGTAACCGAAGATAAAGGCTCTAGCCGCAGCAAAGAGAAAGACTACTCACTTCTCTGAGTCTTCCTTAGCCTCTTCATCTGCAAGTCGCTTTCGTGCTTCCTCATCGGAGATGGATTCCAACTCAGCCAACATGCGGGCTAGCTCTTCGCCCCCGGCCTTCTTCGCCATGTTCTCCGTAATGACCACCGTCATGTCTGCCACCGTGGGCGACTCGAAGAGGGACTTTATGGGTAATTCTACTTTGAATGCGTTGATTACCCGTGAGATGACCTGAGTGGCCAGTAGGGAATGGCCACCGAGATCAAAGAAGTTGTCATGGATGCCCACTTGATCGAGGCCTAGGACCTGGGTCCAGATCTCTGCCAGGGACTCCTCTGCGGGGGTGCGAGGTGCTACGAAGGGGCTTTCCTGCTCAGGCCTGGCCGTAGTAGATTTCGGGAGTGCCAAGCGGTCCACCTTGCCGTTAGCCGTGCGCGGCAGGGCATTGAGCAACACAAAAACCGACGGTACCATGTATGCGGGGAGTTTATCGTTCAGGAAACGCCGTAACACACTGACGGTGTCTGTAGAACGGTTGGTCGGAACAACATAGGCCACCAAGTGCTGGTCGCCAGGCCGATTCTCCCGAGCCACGACGGCAATCTCCTTTACGGCAGTGTGCTCAAGCAGAGCCATCTCAATCTCCGCAAGTTCAACTCGGTAGCCGCGGATCTTCACCTGCATGTCCTTGCGGCCCAGGTGCACTAGGCAGCCGTCGGGCAGCATGTGGCCCAAGTCTCCGGACCGGTAGATGCGTGCCTTTCTTTCTGCAGAATCGGACGTGAACGCCGTGTATGTCAGATCAGGCCGACGCCAATAGCCTGGGGTGAGATACCTACTCTTGATCGCGATTTCGCCGACGCGGTCGTATCCGACCTCCTCACCATTTTCATCGAGTAACAGGATCTCTATGTCCTCGAATGCATAGCCGACAGGCACCAGGCTGCCGGTAATCAGGGTCGCCTTGTCAACGAAATACTGCCGGATAGTTCTAGCTTCCGTAGATGACAGCGTGTTGACGAAGAGACAGTGAGGGGCAAAGTGCTGATTGTAAGCCTCCACGTCGCTCTTCGAAACAGGCTCACTTCCCAATCTGACCAAGCGGATGGTAGGGAATTTTTCCTTGCCGGTCAGGGTGTCAATGAAAGCGCGAAAAATCGTTGAAGTCGAACGGTAGATGGTGATCTCTCCTTCCATCAGCCAGGTAGCGACATGAGACAGCCCTTCCTCTTTGATATCCCATGGATAGATTGCTCCACCGTTGAGTAAAGCACCGTACATATCTGTCATCGCCTGACCGGTACTCATAGAGCCGAGCAGCGTCGCTCGATCTTCAATGGAAAGGTGGAGCCCATTGGTCGTCCTCCTGCATTGATGCAGCTCGTTGCGATGATTCTGGACCACACCCATCGGCCGCCCAGTCGAGCCGGAGGTGTACAGAATAAAGGCAAGCCTGTCTGGAGATAAAGCTAAACCGGGATTCTCTGTAGAGAGGCTGGCATCGCCGACATCAATGTTGATCAATTGGCACTTATTTTGCGTTACTGCCTTAGCCAAGGAGAGATTTTTGTTGTTGGTCACGATGAAACCTGGCTTCGAATCCTCCCACATGGAGGTAATTCTTGAGGGAGGGAATGAGGGGTCCAATGGCACGTAGATCTTGCCGGCTTTCAACACCCCAAGGATTGCCGCAATCATTGGGGCATCCTTTTCGAGTAACAGCATTATCGGTTCTTCTCCTTCCCCTCGCTGTGACAGGATAACCCGCGCCACACGATTGGAAGCCTTATTCAGTGCGTCGTAGGTGAGTTGATGGTTCCTGGTCTTGACAGCAACGCGGTCAGGATACAGGCGTACCATCTGCTCGAAACGGTCTGGGATTGATTGCTCGATCTCTTCCCTCTTGAACTCGACAAACCTTCCCGTCGGATGGAAGCATTTGTCCCGGATGGCCCGCTGCTCAGGTGGAAGTTCAGAAATAGCAGTGGAAATATTGGTCATATGCTGTTGGCGGACACTAAGGAATCCACCTACTAACACTGGGATAATATTAACCCGTTCATATTCTCCCAATCCCCTTGATCAAGTCAAGCATCTGGAGGCGCCATATTTTGGGACGGTTTGGAAACCTCTGAACGGCAAGGAGGTTTACCAACGATTTGTGCGTGATTTCGAGTGCTTAGGAGGATATTTCTTTGCAAGACGCAATTAAACGACGCATTAATTGAGTCCTACCCAGATTCACGATTTGGTCAATTCGCTTTGGCCCTGGACCCGCTCCAGGCTTAGCATCGCTTAGGGTTAGGTCGCCAAGACTCAATTAATGAGCTATTTAAGTGCGTCTGGAGTGAATAATGACTTCGGGCTGGCCAATAAAGCTGACAATTCGCATCTCCCCGCGACACTTGGGGCAGAGGAGAGGATCTGTTCATCTCTCGTTTCCTCCCCTTGATTTCCACAGCCCCCCCGGCGTCCCTCGCCTCACGCTGGAGCCTCAGGAACAGCTCTTGAGCACAAAACCAACCGTGTCAATCGTGGAACAAACCCCTGCACTCGTCGGCCAGGCATCCTCCCACTATTTCGAGGTCTGGATGCACTTCCCATAGGAACTGCCGGTACAACTCTTCAGGCTCAACGGATACCGACCTCCATGTAAAAGTTGGACCGGCATGTTCCTTGGCCCACGCGCGAATATCCCTCTGGTAGGCTCCGTAGACGAGGCCGGTCACCTTGGTCCACACGCAGACAGCCAGGCACATCGGGCACGGAGCGTGAGTGGTGTAAAGTACCGCGCCCGGCTTCAGGTGCCGGTGCCCCTCCCTCATCGCAGCCTTCCTGAGGCAGTTGAGTTCTGCATGCCCGGTCGGGTCGTGGTACGTGATGACCTTGTTGCCCGAGGCAGTAAGGATTTTGCCATTCCTGACTAGGACAGCGCCGAAGGCGTAGTCGCCCCGCTCTCTAGATTCCTTGGCGACCCGGATTGCATTTCTCATCCACTTAGGATCAGGATGACCAAGAGGCAACATTCTACTTCTCCTCGGCTATCTGGTTCGGAGGTCAAGCTTGGTCCCGCGCATCAAACTCTAGCCGAACAGCCCATGCCAATGAGGACATGGATCCCTCAGCCCCTTCCGCAGCAATACCCTCCGCGTGGCCGCTTGCTCGTACATCATGGACCAGACGAGTTCCTCGAAGGTGACAACTTGCTGTGGATCAAGTTTCTCGGCATTAATCAGCTCACTCCACATTCCATTTTCGAGGTTCTCACGTCTCTCACTCGGTCCTACCCCAATCATCGAGGACCAGTCGCCATTTTCAAAGACCCAATAGGAGCATTGAATTTCAGTAACGCGCGATCCGCCGTCTTCCAACCAGAATACAGTACCTTGGCTCTTGCGTGTCGGCCTGTTATTTGAGTTTCTCATTAGCCAAGCACCAAGCATCTTTCTATTAAACCGCCACTGATTGCCCAACTTGAAGGCTGGAGGCTGCTTCTGTGCTAACAAAAGGTTGACGGTATACCTGTCGACGTTAAGGTACTTGGCAACTTACGCAAGGGTTAATAAGTTTTCCGGCATTTCCCGGCCTTCATGGGTTATAGGCTGAGTTGAGAAACTCGCCTCGGAGGGCCGCCTTATGTCTGCTCAATCAACCCTCACATCTCTCGGGAGCCTCATCAAGGATGAGAGAGGCTTTTACTTACTTCTTAACTTGCCCTTTTAGTAGAGTCTGGGGAGGTTGTCAACGGGCTAAAAAGCGGAGTCTTGGCAGGTACTTACAGGCTGATTTCATCACAATACGCAATTAAACGACGCTTTAATTGAGTCCTAGCCAGATTCACGATTTGGTCAATTCGCTTAGAGCTCGGAGTCGTTCTGGGCCTGGGTTTTCTCGGTGTTGGAACACATTTCCCCCGGGCACGTGAGGCAGACAAGAGGACCTGGTTCGGACACCTTTCGGATGAAGT
>JAPUHZ010000314.1 GCA_027297485.1 Deltaproteobacteria bacterium | reverse complement strand
TTTATATTGCCGAGGCCCCTATCGATATGAGGGAACTCTTTGAAAAAGTAGAAGAGGCATTTCAAAAGTGAGAGCCTTCCTGCCCTGTCTGAAGACCGCTCCTCGGCATTGATTCAAGCCTAGTCACTTACCCTCAAGAATTAACACATCCCTCAAGTGTTGTTGGAGACCCACCCATTACCATTATCAAGATTCTCCTTTTATCTAGACGCGTTTAGGACCCATAGTTCACCCGACTAGACAGATTTGAGTGATTGGTACCAAAGAATGAACGATTACAAAAAATAATTTTCACATCTTTAACTTCACAGAACCTTACCCAAACTAGGAAAAAGAAGACTTTTCTCGAACCGCATGGCTAGTTTTTATGGATCAGTCAGAGAGCTATGGAAACATGATGAAAACAATCATTGCCTTCCAAGCCGGTTTCAAATGCACAAAACGCAGTTGCAGCGATGTTATAACAGCGGCACAGTCCCCTGTGATCAATTAAAACGTCGTTGAATTGAGTTCTGAGAGGAAATTAAGGTCTGCTAGGTCGAGTTGACATAACAGTCCGTAACCGGATATTGTCGGCTCAGAAGCATCAAGCTCGATCGGTTTGCTGCTCCGGTCGTCGCTGGGGGCCCTCGAAGGCGGGCACGAGGGGGCCGCGCGCGGCAATTTCTGACTTTCTCGCGGCTATGCTTGAAAAGCGACTTCCTATCATTTATCCCGAAAATCAACTCCCTCCCCCCCGGGCTGTCTGTGAATGATTGTGTCGAGAAAGTTCCTGATCCCTTGTCCCATACAAGGGAGCGTGCGGTTTGACATCGAGGGGGGAGCCGCCTCCCAAGAGTCACGACCCAGACCCGGATAGCTACGGTTGCCATGGGAGGAAGCGAATTGTTAGAATCCCCGTTGCTTAAGCACTGAGAGGTCGGGGACAAAACGGAGTTCGAGGTAAAAAGAGATGAGACCCACGCCCTTTGAGTTACCGAACAAGGCGAAGATTGCAGTGAGCTTTTTCGTGGCCTTTGAGGCCTTCATAAAGCACTCTCAATTCCGTCAAAGCTCGGACAAGCCCGATTACGCCTCCCTTGCCTACGGGGAATATGGCGGGCGGGCGGGGATCTGGAGGATCATGGATATTCTCAACCGCCACGGCGTCAAAGGGACGATCGACACCAACGGTCTGGTGGCTGAAAAGTTTCCCGAGGCGCTGAAGGAACTCCATATCGGAGGTCATGAGATCGTCGGGCATGGATGGGCTAATGATATTGCGGCAGATTCGCTGGAATCGGAGCAGGAAAGAAAAATGATCAAAGATACCCTTGACGCCCTGTCGTCCGTCACAGGTGTGCGTCCCTGTGGTTGGGTAAGTCCGGGGCACAGACATACCGAGAACACCTTCGGTTATTTTGTAAAGGAAGGGATCATATGGACCGGAGATCTGCCCGGCGATGACATCCCCTACCATCAGCTCATCGATGGCAAGCCCCTGGTCATCATGCCAAGGTTGGACTATGCGAATGATCTGTCAGGAATTTTCAGGCCCAAGAATGCTCCCCGGGTATACTTCGAGTTCTTCAAGGAAGCCTTCGACTTGTTGTATGCCGAAGGAGAAGCGGGCCGCCCGAAGATCATGGATGCACTGGTTCATGCCCATATCGGTGGAAGGGCCAACATCGCCGGAGTATTTGAACAGTGTATCCGTTACGCAAAAGGGTTCCCGGATGTCTGGTTTTGTACCAAGGGGGAAATTGCCAGATGGTACCTCGAACGTTATTTCAAAAGGAACTAGGGAGAAACGGTAATTGAAGCAAGCCTGACTAAAGGAGCTCATAGAATGAGTCAAGAAACTGAAGGGATGAATAAGTATCTGGAGGACCTCAAGACCGATGATCTACTTTTAAAATTTAGCTGGGATGAATGGCTTGAAGTCGAACCGCCCTATCCGGAGGTGAAATTTTCTATTGAGGATGTTTGGGTCAGGTTCCAGAGAAACGGCTATGACTGGGATATGCACGGCTCCCTCTACACCCCAGAGAAGGAGGTCATGGAGGACAGGTCCTTCGTCATCTTTCATGGGGGTGCCGGCAGCGAGAAGATCATGGACCTGACCCCTGATGGGCGGCCAGGGATTTCAAGGGTCTTGGCTAGTCAGGGGTTTAAGGTCCTCGCCTTGACCTATCCGGGCCATTATCCTCCCGGAGGAGTTTGGGAGGAGGCCGTGGCGGATCGGCAACCGATCTACCTGTTAGATCGGGAGCTGCCCATGAAGGAGATTCAGGATCGGAATCTAAAGTGTACCTTTAATACCATCCTTCAGGGTGCGGGGTTGCTGGTGGACCAATGCCTGGCCGGTCGGGATATCCTGGCATTCGGCCACTCCACAGGCGGCCCGATGGCCGCGCACCTAACCCGTTTTACGAAAAAGGCTCGGGTCATCGGGTTGGTCGGTTTTGGCACCGGAGGCCCGGATGGCTGGCGCAAGGAGTGGAGGGAGGCGACAGGATCCGAGAAGTATAGTGAAAAGGGAGTGGATGTCGTTTCGCGGCGCTCTGCAAAGAGCTTTCTGGAGGCCGAGTATGAAGACCCGCCGGACCTCACTCCCTGGGGAGGGGCGGAGGAATTTATTCGACTCGTTAGCAATATCCGCTCCCAGATGAAGACCAGCCTGTGCGACAACCAGCACAATGCCGCTGTGGGCATTCTGGAGGAGTACCCCAAGAGAACGGGTCTTCCCGAAGAGGAATATTTTGACCATCTCCAGGAGCCGGATCCCGATTGGTTGAAGACGATCCGCGTCCTCTTGCTTGTGGGTGAGAACGACAAGGGCCATTGGGTGAAAGGGGAGCAAATACGCCGCCACAACCCGTGGCACCCACGTGGTTTACATACCGCGCATCGGCCATGTGGGATACGCGGAGCTCCACAACGAAAAGATCGCTCATTTCTGGCTGTGGGCGGTCAAGTCAGGATACTTCGACACCTAGAATTTCGATCATGGTTGCTGGGGGCACTTCATGGCGGATCCCTGCGTCCTGATTACCTGTGCGAACGATTTCATCGGTTCGTATACGGCGCTCTTGTTTGAGTCCCTCGAGCGCAAGATCGTTCCACTGGATGTCGCGCCGCGGGGCAGGGAACTTTCCCTTCATGCTTCGACCCTTCGGTTTCACTCAGGACAGGCAAGCTCAGCACGAACGGAAATATTTCAATGTTTTCAAGCCATCCACCGTTCACCTTGAGCCTGTCGAAAGGTGAACGGAGGGTTTTTCAGCAGCCTCCTAGACACTCTGCGCTGAGAGTGATCCGCTAATCTCCCAGATAGAATTTCCGGGCCCAGGCCGCGACGTCGCCCCGGCGCGCAAACCACACCTGCTCGCGCTTCTTCGCGTACTTAATGATCTGCTCGAAGGTATCGATCAGCGGGATACGGGAGATCAGGTAAGCGTGGGTAATAACGTTGAACATGGTCGGCATTTTGTTCCCGATCTTGTACCGGTAATCAAACTCGTCCTTGAATTTGGCAAAGAAATCATGGCGATTTCCCTGCCCGATCCGGTGGTCATTGATCGTATACTGGTGGGGGAACTCGATCAAAACTTTCTTCCCCACACGGAGGGGATAAGGCATCTCGTCATCGTGGTAGTCGCAATGATAGAGAAACCCTGCCTTCACCAGGAGCTCAGGGGTGTTTTCCGTCGGACGAACTCCGGGCGAGGACCAACCCGTTGGTGCCTCGCCCGTGACCTTGACGATGGCCTCGACCGTCCTGCGAATGTTCTCTCTCTCTTCCTCGCGAGTGAGGTTGTAGAGGTATACTCCCTGATCCCAGCCGTGGGCCACCAGCTCGTGCCCACGCTCGTGGCATTCTTTAACCAGTTCCGGATAGTATTCCGCCGTCAGTCCATTGATGGGGAGGCTTACCTTGATCTTGTGCTTGTCACAAATATTGAGCAGCCGCCGGAGACCTATCTTGGGTCCGAATTCTCGGAAGGTTTCAGTGGAATAGTCCCTCTTGCAACGCGCAGTGGCCGGTAGGGGGGACTGGAGGGCGGCTCCCTTTGTTGGTTTGGTTCTGTCCCAGGATTCAAAAGCGATGCTCAGAACAAACGCAATGCGCGCCTTGCCAGGCCAGCTAAATGGACGTTCCGGCATGGGTCGTTCCAAAAGATCCTTGCCCCGGCTGGAGCAAATGTCCAGCTCTGCCTGAAAACCAACTTGAGATTGAAATAACAGTCCGCTATTGGATATTGTCGGCTCAGAAGCATTAAGCCCGGTCGGTTTGCCGCTCCGGTCGTCGCTGGGGGCCCTCGAAAGCGGGCACGAGGGGGCCGCGCGCGGCAATTTCTGACTTTCTCACGGCTATGCTTGAAAAGCGACTTCCTATCATTTCATTCTATCATTCTTACGGAATAGGGCAGAGGTGTCGAATACATGTATCTCTCGTGCTCCTGGATTGTAGGACCAGCCACGGGCGTTTGGTTGATCGCCTGCCATAACATCCCTTTATCGCTGGTGGTGCCTGGTGTCAAGGAGCTTCCCGCCAAAGCAGTCGACCACAGTCCAGACTCTAAAGGAGGCAGGCCACTAACCTTTAGTAAATGTTGCCATTGATGGCGTGTACCTGATGAAGGACAGATTGTAGCATCCATCACGCCGGTGGGATTCCCGCCGTTAAAGAAAATTATGGCTACCACAGTAGCTAACGGTACACCTATCTATGTGTGAGGGGGCTGAGACCGCGCCCGCGGGGTAACCGAGCAGGATTTGGCCGGTAAGAATGCTAAATTTATGACTCCTTGTGACTTTGCGAATCTAGTGGCTGAGGCTGACAAAGTTGTGTCTTTCTAAAAATCCGCCCTGCCTATCCTAACTAAAAGGAGAGGTCAAAACAAAAGTCCGATTGGGAACTAGTTTAATTTAGTAGAGAGAAGCAGCGGCCCAAATCGGGCCGCCGTTTATTTATTTGGCGACGCGTAGAACGCAATTAATGCGTAGTTTAATTGCACCCTGGCGCAATATCCTGGATGATTTTTGACGACTAGAGCGAGAGGCGAGAGAGCAAGGGAGAGGGCTATGGGGGAAGATCACTTAGGTTACGTACTACTGCTTCAACAGCTTCTCAATACGGGTAACCAGTTGCTCAGCCGTGAATGGCTTAACAATGTAATCGTCACAACCACTTTGGAAACACTCTTCC
>JAPUHZ010000313.1 GCA_027297485.1 Deltaproteobacteria bacterium | reverse complement strand
AAGGTCAGGCCAAAAATCAGTGCGATCACCATTATCTTTTTCATTGCGGGGCTCCTCCTACTGGGTTAAATTTTCCGGACCTCTCCTTGTGTCGAGAGTCCAGTAAACTTTCTCTATTATATATTATTAAAATTTACTTCTCTACTATGTGGATAGTCAAGAAAAGATTTGTGGGATGCTGATTTTAGAGGTTGCACCGCGGCGTGCCAATGCCATGTTGCGGCGCTTTAGCTATTTCTCCAAATCCTCCGGTAGGACAAAGCCGTGGCGGAGGGTGTTTTCGGTGATGGTGCGCGGTTCCAAGAACTGAAGGAGATAGTCTGGCCCGCCGGCTTTGGAGCCAATGCCGGAAAGTTTGAGGCCGCCGAAGGGCTGGCGCTCGACTACGGCGCCGGTGATGCCGCGATTGATATAGAGGTTGCCTACTCGAAACTCTTGCCGGGCCTTTTCGATGTGAGCAGGTGAACGGGAGAATACACCTCCGGTCAATCCATAGGATGACTGGTTGGCAATCTCCAGGGCTTCGTCAAAGTCCTGTGCCTTGATCACGCCGAGAACCGGACCAAAAATCTCTTCTTGAGCCAAACGACTGTCCGGCTTGATATCGCTAAAAATCACCGGACCAACATAAAACCCATCTTCCAGCGCCTCCATCTTTAACACACATTTTCCCTCCTGCTTGCCTAGGGCAATATAGTCGGCGATTTTTTCTTTGGCCGCTGCGTCAATCACAGGGCCGATAAAGTTCCGCGGATCTTCAGGCGGACCGATCTTTAAGCTTTGGGTTGCATCCACCAGTCGCGCCAACAAGCGGTCGTACACCTCTTCGACAATGATAAGCCGGGAGGCGGCTGAACATTTCTGGCCCTGATAGCCGAAAGCCGAATCTATGATGTGCACTACCGCTTCATCGAGGTCGGCGTCGCCATCTATAATAATGGCGTTTTTCCCACCCGTTTCGCAGACTACGCGTTTGACATGATCTTGTCCGGGTCGGTGGGTGTGGGCCTCGCGCAGTATCTCCAGTCCGACTTCACGTGAGCCCGTGAAAGCAATGAGGTGAACGGCCGGGTGGCGAACAAGGTAAGCTCCCAGATCTCCTCCTCCCTGTAAAAGCTGGCAGGCGGATGGAGGTAGATCTGCTGCGCGAAGTATCTCCAAGAAATGAGCCCCCATGACAGGTGATTGCTCGGCCGGCTTCACAATAGTGCAGTTGCCTGTTACCAAGGCGGCCGCGGTCATTCCGGTAAGGATCGCCAAGGGAAAATTCCATGGGGCGATGACGACTGCGATTCCTCGTGGCTCGTAAAGATAGAGATTACTCTCACCGGGAAGACGCTGTGTGTGGCACGGCTCGGCCAAGCGAAGCATCTCGCGAGCGTAGTATTCCAGATAGTCGATGGCTTCGGTTACGTCGGCGTCCGCTTCACGCCAGCCTTTTTCCACCTCGAAGAGTTCCCAGGCTGAGAGTTCCAGCCGCTTCTTCCTCATAATAGAGGCGGCGCGAGAAAGGATGGAAGCCCGTTCCTTGGCCGGAGTAACGCGCCACTCGGGAAAAAAGTTCTTCGCTGTTTGAATGGCCTTATCGGCCTCGTCGGTCCCCGCGAGAGGAACCCGGCCTACCGTCTCTTTAGGAGATGCCGGATTCACAGACTCGATCCAGGTCTCCGTTTTTTTCTCCGATCCGCCGACCCAAAGGGGGTAGCTTTTGCCAAATCTACCGCGCACGTCTTCAAGAGCCCGGACAAAAGAGTCGCGATGTTCTTGTCTTGAAAAATCGAGAGGAGGTTCATTGCGGAAGTTCTCAGCCGGTCCGGAGAGAGCAGCCTTTGCCGCACGCTCTGTTCCGGTCTGAACGCGTCCGGGCGATGGGGCCGCAATCAGGGTTTCGACGTCTTTCTCATCCGCGTAGGTCTGGCGTAAGAAAGAGGTATTGGAGGTATTTTCCATAAGGCGGCGGATCAGGTAGGCCATACCCGGGAGCAGATCTCCTACGGGAACATAAACACACACCCGCTGCCCGTTTTGTATGATTGCCTGGCGGATAGGCTCGGCCATGCCGTAAAGCATCTGGATTTCGTAGCCGTTTTCCGGAATCCCTAGACGCTTAGCTGCAACGATGGCGTGGGATAGACTACGGATGTTGTGACTGCCAAAGGCGGCATCCACAATGTCATAATTCTCGAATAGTAGACGGGTAAGCCGTTCATAGTTAGCGTCGGTCTCAGCCTTATCCAAAAAGACCGGAATAGGCCAGCTTTTCTGTTTGGCCCAGGCGATCTCACTATCCCAGTAAGCCCCTTTGACCAAACGCACACCGATTCTACGCTTGCGCTCTTTAGCCCATCGGATAAGCGCCGCCAAATCATTCTCCGTATCGCGGAGATAGGCCTGAAGAGCAATGGAAGCATGAGGTTCTTTTTGGAACTCCTTTTCTTCCAAGAGGCTGCAAAAGATAGCGAGCGTAAGATCTTTGTAAGCGTACTGTTCCATATCCAGGGTCAGCGCTGCTCCAAGACGGGAGGCCTCTCGAAGCACAGGTCGGAGCCGATCTTGGACCACCACTTCTGTGTCTGGGTCTAAGGGATCGAAGCGGGCATAAAGGGAGGAGAGTTTGACGGAAAGATTGACTCTGGCAATAGGACCGTGCGAGCCGGAGTCGATTTGGGGGATGGAATCCCAACGGTCTGCCGCCAGCGCCAGACCGCGTAAAAGATCGAGGTAGCGTCTCTGCATGGCTTCCGCCTCTCTGTCACTAACCGTGGTCTCCCCAACCACATCCAGAGTGAAAGCCGCAGGCTCTTGCCTGAGCCCTTCCAAGATCGAGGTGAGGACGTCGCTATCCTCCTCGACGATAAAGCGGCGCGCAAGCCGTACAACATTGTGCCGCACTACCGGCGCCACCAACCAGCCCGCGTGCAGGGCCTGGGCGAGGAAGATCAAGCCGCCCAAGGCATGGTCGACCCGGGCGAAATACTCTCGGAGATGACGCCCTATCTCCGCTGCCGAATCCAGGCTGGGGAGCACATCCACAAAGCGGAAAAGGGCCACGCGCAACGACTCATCTTCGAGAGACCAGTCGATCATCCGCCCAATCCAGTCTCGGGGCTCAAAGAGCGAGGGCTTGTGCTGCGCCGCTGTATGGTAAAGCACCCGCGCCAACTCACGAATCTCTTTGTCCAAACTGCCGCCGGTTTCCATCTCAACTGCTCCTTCTTTCTATTTTAATACGTTCTCATGAAAACATTAAGGAGGAGGCATCAGGCGCTAGGCAACAGCCAGCAGAAATTTCTAATCTACTGCCTTCTAATGGATGACCGCTGATAGATGCTCCGGCTTGAGAGTTGATCCACGAAAGGAATTCCCGTAGCTTATAGTCGTAAGATGCTGGAGCTCCAGAACACTGTTATTACCGGGATGAACTACGACAGAGATCTTCTCTGGCTTGCTGTACCTGAGGAGCGACTTGTTGCCACTTACAGTCCTTCAACGGGAAAGGCAGAGAAAA
This sequence comes from Deltaproteobacteria bacterium, assembly GCA_027297485.1. The sequence goes on along the minus strand of JAPUHZ010000313.1, from coordinate 6,717 downwards.
AAATCACCTATGCACACGAGATTTGGGATGTTTGTCCCCACGAGGATGGGTTATGGATGTTGACCGGAGGAGGAAAGCTAGGACGGCAGCTTGTTTTCTGGTCCTTAGCGAGGGGAAAAGAGCTGCGTAAGTTTAACTGCCCGGACGGGGCAGGGGCGGGGATGACACTGGTCGACGGCAAACTCTGGGTAACCCACCGCCACAACCGCAAGCTCATTTGCCTGGATCCTCAGAGCGGCAAGGTCAATTGGGTCATTCGAACCGAAAACGAAACCTTCAGCCCCACGGCTTACAAGAACGAGCTGTGGCTCATAGAATCCGATCCGGGTCCCTTAGGTCACTGGAGTGAGGCACAGCAGGGAAAATATTTCTTTTCCCGCTATGATCCAGTGCGTGAGAGAGTTGTGAAACGTCTCATTGTCCCCTTCACTCCTCACTGCATAGCCTTCGACAGCGAGCGATTCTGGTACTCGGAACGAGAGAAAAAAGGTTTTTCCTCAACTGAAAAGAATTTTGGCCAGCTCTGAGCGGTACTTTTCTGTCACCTCGCTTTCAGGTCTCAGAACATCAAAGATATGAAGCATCGCCTCGCGTGCTCCATCCTCGCGAAAACCCCTATCCTTCTTTACAATTGTTAAAAACTCCTCGAGTGCCTCCTCGTATCTTTCCTGTGCAGCCAGGCTCTGCGCCAGCCCAAAACGCGCCTCTAAATTGTGCGGGTTCGATGCGAGGGTAGCACGGAGGGCCCCCTCGTCTGTATTGGCTCCAGCCTTGAGCTTCAACCGTGCTATGAGCTGATCAGCCTCTGTCCGTTCGGGAGTGCCTGGAGACACCCTCTCAAGATAGTTTAGAGACCCTTCTTTATCACCAGCCTCCATGAGGATTCGACCTAGACCCAAAAGGGACTTGGCGTGGTTGGGTTCATGCTCCAAAACCTTTTGATAGACAGCCTTGGCTTCCTCCACTTGGCCTTCCTCCTCCAACCTTGTCCCCTCTAAGGCGTGCTGGTCCGCCTCGGAGGGAAGGAGGCGAGAAAGCAGTTCCCGCACGGCTGTCTCCGGAACAGCACCGGTAAATTCTGCGGCCACCTTGCCCTCTTTAAATACTTTTACTGCAGGGATCCCCTGGATCTGAAAGAGAGCAGCAAGGGATGGGTTCTCATCCACATTCACCTTTGCCAGAATGAACTCTCCGGTTTGCTCCTGGGCAAGTCGCTCCAACACCGGACCCAAAACACGGCAAGGACCGCACCAGGGCGCCCAGAAATCCACCATGACCGGGACCTGCTGGGAGCGCTCCAAAACCTCCGCTTGGAAATCGCTCTCGCTGACCTCAATTGTCCATTGGTTCATGAAACGCTGGTGACCTCCATTTCCCGGCTAAGCGGATGTAAATATTAGGACTCAGTCTCTTCTCTTTGGAAATCCCTCGGGATCAAACACAGAGCCGTTTAATGCGAATTTACGTTCAACCGGGACCGGATGGAGGATCGATTGTAGGACGTAGCACCCATTTTCGGCGTTTCGCACAACTGCTGCCACCCGCTCCGCAGGCTCTGGAGACTCCAGTTCAAGTCTCGTTTCAAAGCCCACCCCCCTTGCCTGTACTGTCTCGGCCAGGACCGAACCTTCACTCTTGAACTTGGCCTTTACGACTATACGGGCTTTATTGATTTTAGTCTTCATCATTTTCCCGTACCGGGAAATTTGGGTGAGAAGTCAGAAAGCCAACGAGAGAGAAAAATAGGCCAGGGGAGGTGGGGCTGTATTTTCCCCTCCCGTGCGCTCTCTCTCATCACAATAAACTGTAAACCCCCTCGCATGACCCTCCTTGCGCATTTTCTCCAGGGTCTCCGCGTCCGCCTCCAGCACAATTTCTCTTTTGATTTGAACGTCGTCAGGCATGATCCCTCCTTGGGTTTTTTTGCACGACTTTAAGGCCGCTGCCAATCGCGGCCGGTACTATACTCAGGTTCATCTTGCTTTTTCCACCGGCATGCTGTGCGATATCGCAGTTTCGACCGGCACCCACCTTCTCCACATCAACGCCGGGCTAAGGGAGTTGGGCACTTCCCTTTAGGCCTTTGCATACTCTTTGATGTAGAGGTCCAAGAGGGCAGCAAGGAGAGCAAATAGGACAGGGCCAAGAATCAGTCCGAGGACACCGAAGAGGCTGAGCCCGCCGAGGATACTGAAGAAGAGAAAAATCGTGGGAAGCCGAAGACGGCTCCCAATAAACAGCGGTTTAAGAACATTATCAATGGTCCCCACAATACCTGCGCCCCAAGCAAGGAGAATGATCCCTTGGACGTAAGTCCCTTGAAGAAATAGATAGAGAGAGACAGGCAGCCAAATCAGCGCGGAACCACCGATAGGGAAAAGGGCCGTGAAGGCAGTCGCCACTCCGAGAAGGATGGCAAAGGGTACGTCTAAAAACCAGTAGGCCAGGCCAGCTAGGAGCCCTTGAACCATGGCCGTGATGAGACAGCCGTGAATCACCCCAAAAAGGGAATTGACGATGTTCTCAAAGAGGTGTTCTTGATGCTCCTGATCCATAGGCAAGAGACGACGAATGCTGTTAGAAAATTGCTTCCCATCACGCATTAGAAAAAAGAAACTAAAGAGGGCAATGATAAAGTTTACTACGAACATAAAGACATTCTGGGCTACGTCCTTAACCTGGGAGACCAAAAATCCAGAAGCAAGCTGCACCCCCTGAACTATAGCTTTTCTCAGATCGATCTTGAAAAAGGCCAATTCTGAAGAAACCGTGTCCCAGAGCCTTACAAAATCCTCCACCCAAGGATTTCCCTTCCAAGACTCGAACTCATCCCCATTCACATAGGCACGAACTGTCTTGCCCAGTTCCACCGCCTCCTGGGACAGAAAAACTGAAATTCTCATGGCAGGAAAAACGATGAGAAGCGTGATCAGGACAGTGACGATCAGAGCTGCCAGGGTGGCCCTGCCTCTCAGGAGTTTGAGCAGCCGTGAATAAGCCGGGTAGACGACGATGGCTAGAATAGCTGCCCAGGTGATGGCTTTGAGAAATGGGCTGAGGATGAGAAAGGCGAGATAGAGAATGACAAGCAGCAGGACAAAAAAGAAGATGGTGGCAAGCCAATTCCGGTTCACTGTCGTATGCTCCGAGGCATGATTATCCACACTATAAGCGGAAGCCCGACAAGCCGCAAGACAGATTCGTTTTGCCTGTTGTAGCAAAGTAATTATGTCAGGGGTTAATGGTAATGTGATTATGTCAGGGTATGAAAACAACCATAGTCCTGACAATGGCAGAGGCGGCGATGGTGCTAGGGGTCTCAGAGCGCCACAGTTTTAGGATCAAGGCCCGGATCGGAAAGGAGCGGGTGCAAGGTGGAGCGAGGGATCGCACCGCAGCGTACAGGCCAGTACGTGAGGATGCAAGCCCGAAGCGACAACGAAGCAAGCGCCCTTTATCGAGGGATCAGGGCGGGAATCACTGCCTTGCCTATCAATCGGTTGATTGGTAATACTAGGCCTCAACCGCTCAAAAGGAGTGCCGGTATGTTTTTTGACCTAAAGGTCGGGAACCTTATCGAACCGGTCAGTGGCCGCCGCTGGAATCCTCAGGAACTCTCGCGTCAGGTCGCAGCACGGATTCGGCAATATCAGTCCAAAGGGATGCTTTCTGGCGATCGAGCCTTTATCCATTTTGGCAACCGACTGGAGTTCTTTGCCGATCTACTTGCGATCTGGCACCTTGGGGCTTGTGCCGTACCCATGGATCCCCGTCTCACCGCATTTGAAATCGAGACTCTGGCACAGGCGACTGGCGCGAGTTTCTCCATCGTTGACGACAAAACCGACCTATCGACGGTCGCTCAAATGTCGGCCATGGGCACTCAGGTCATCAACACCCTTGATGTCTCATCCGACACGGATAACCCGGCCGAAAAGACGTTGCCCAGGAACCTCATCCGGCTTGATGACGACGCGCTCATTCTTTTTACGTCAGGATCAACCGGAAACCCCAAGGGCGTTGTGCATACCCACCGATCGCTTCGCGCTCGCTGGATGACCTTGCGAGAGAAACTCGGACTGGAGGCCTATCGCCGCACACTGTGCCTGCTGCCGACCCATTTTGGGCACGGCTTGATCTGCAACTGCCTGTTCCCCTGGCTGTCGGGGCAAGACTTATTCATCACGCCGGCCTTCAACCCCGACCTGATCATGCGATTGGGCTCGTTGATCGATGAACACAAGATCACATTCCTTTCATCCGTGCCTTCACTGTGGGGGCTGGCGCTGAAGATGGCCAGGTCTCCGAGACATAAGACGCTCAAGCGCATCCATTGCGGCTCAGAACCTTTGTCTGCCTCTCTGTGGCGAGAGATACAAGCCTGGGGCTCTATCCAGCAGGTTTTCAACGCCTATGGGATCACCGAGACCGGTAGTTGGGTAGCCGGGACTACCGTCGACGACTTCACTCCCGAGGATGGACTGATCGGCGAACCGTGGGGCGCCGTGGTAAGGATCCTAAGAACCCGCGATACCAGCAGCCCGCCGAGCCCGGAGGCAGAATGCAAGCCCGGAGAGCTTGGTACCGTCTGGATCAACACTCCGGCCTTGATGAAAGGCTATTTCAGACGGGATGATCTGACCGGCCAAGTAGTCTGCCAGGGGTGGTTCGTGCCCGGCGATATCGGGCTTCTCGACGAACGTGGGTTGCTTTACTTGAAGGGGAGAGAACGTGAAGAAATCAATAAAGGCGGAATGAAAATCTATCCGGCCGATATCGATGCGGTGGTCGAGCGGTTCGGCCGAACCATGGATGTCTGCACGTTCGGATTTGATGACCCGCTATACGGTCAGAACGTTGGCATAGCAATCGCCCTCAGCGATAACAATAACGCCACGATTCGCGAACTCTATCAGTGGATGAAATGTCACCTCGCCGAGCACAAGATGCCTATACGCTGGTACCTGATGGACTCAATCCCACGCACCTCGCGTGGGAAAATCAACCGAAGCGCGGTGATGGAGAAATGCGCCGGGCTCGCGCCTTTGGGTCTGCAAAAGATCCTTCCCGTTTCGGAAGAAAGGCTGCCTTGAGTGTGCCTTGCCTCATGCCAAGCGTAGGCTTTAGTTTACCTCGTCCGCCCCAAAACGCCCGTTTCAGTCCCCAATGAACAAGGCAACCAGCGAGCGGCAACAGCGCAAGGCCAACTTAATTCAATTCCTCCGCACGATCCAGAGGCCGGATTCTCCGATCGATGATATCGATGAGCACCAACACCTGACGGAAACAGGTCTTATTGATTCCCTGGCGGTGCTGCAAATCATTCTCTATCTTGAGCAGACCTACAACATCGACTTTCGTGAGAACGGTGTGGACCCAGGTGAGCTCCTCTCTATGTCCGCCATCCTTGATCTGATTGAACGCAGAGTGGCATGATAGAGATTCAAACCTTCCGTGATGCTCTCCGGGCACTCTCCCAGTTCCACGAAAACGAAAAACTCGTGGCGCGGGTGCAGACCTGGAAGGCAGTCACTTGGCTCACACCAAAGCGCCACAAGGAGCTGGTGGTGGAGTTTTTCTTCTTCCCGACATACTTGCGGTACTTCCGAACATGGCCAAAGCTACGGATGTCGATATATGCTTAGGTCAGAACTCATTCCGGACCAGACGGCCAAAAGTGGATGAGTAAAAAAGAGGCTTTCCATGAGCGGCCGTTGAACTGCCGTCACAGAGTTGTCGGTTTCATCACTCCCGTCTGGCAAATGAAAGCCCGATGGCTGCTCGTCTGTTTGGCAGCTCCACTCCGTAGCTGGCTTTCCACAGCGGTCCAAGTTGACCATCAGGCGGTTTCCTTATATAAATCCTCCGATTGAGTAGGAGGATATCCGTGCTCAGCTCACTTACCACCTTTGCATCTACGATTCCCCGAACATCGGTCTACACTTTGATTGTTACGATGGCGCTGCTGATTCTTACGGGATTTCGGTTATGGCTCTATTGGGAACGGTCGTCAGACCTGAACGAGCTTTCTTTGGCGCACCGTCTCAAGCTGTTTTGGATCGGATTCCGTCTCGACGCTGTGATCGTAAGTCGGTTCACCCTCATTCTAGCAGTGGCCCTCCTTTTGGCGCCGGACGGCTGGCTACAGCTCCTTACACGGCTCGTCTTTTTTTACGCAGGTATGCTTTTCTTTCTGATTTTTCTGGCTGAAATGGCAGGAGTCCACTTCTTCCGTTACTACGACTCCCGCCCAAATTATCTTGTGCTAGAACACGGTTTTGATGCTGAGGTGCTTCGAACGGTTGCGAAGGCCTATCCGATAAAGTGGATTTTGTTTCTGACCGCGATGGGAACGGTGATCTGCCTGTTAATAGTCGGACGACTTGTCCCACTGAACCTTGGCACGACCACATGGGCCGGTGCCCGTTATGCCTGGCCTTGGGATCATCTGGGATTGTTTCTCCTTTTGTTGTTTGCGGCTGTCGCCGCGCGTGGGACCCTGGGTCGGCGTCCTATCAATCCCAGCGCTGCTGTGTTGACGCCAAATCGTATCGCTAACGAGATCGCTTCTTCGGGGATCTTTAACGTTCTCTACGAATGGGTCCAGAGGCATGGGGAACAGTCCACGGGCCCTAAATGGGCAGTCCGGCTTCTTCCATTTCACGAGGCAACACGTCGCGCACGCGAGGTTCTTTCAGCCCAAGGGCAGCTAACTGA
>JAPUHZ010000312.1 GCA_027297485.1 Deltaproteobacteria bacterium | reverse complement strand
TTGGTGGTACCCCTACCCGTGGTGAGGACAGTATTCGGATTGTTCCAGACCTTAGTAGGGTCTATTTTCTTAGCGTACCCCGTTTACAGTCCTGCTGATTGAGGTGAAATTTATCCGAAGATAATCGCCAAGCTCTTTTTCTGGATCAGGATGGCCTTGTACCGGCCCTGGAACAGATGCCCGACCCTTCTATGGCGACGGTTAATGTACTGGGTGTAGACCCCATGGCATAGATTTCCTTACTTCCTACATATAACGCGAGCGCCCAAGGCTCTGGTCCTTTTGGATTAGGACCATCTTGCGATGGGGAATCCCTGCCTCTGCAAAGACTCGCCCCACACAGGAAAAGCCTCTCTTTTCATAGAATCCAATGACCGGCGCCTGGGCATGGAGGAAAATCACCTTAGCCCTTTTCTTTCTAGCCAAGCCTATGGTCCGTTCTAATAGTTCTTTTCCAACCCCTCTCCCCCGATATCTCTTCAACACCGCCATCCGCCCAATCTTTGCTTGCCTCCGCTTGATTACGAGCCTAGCAGTGCCCACCACTCTCCCGCGGATACGAGCCAGAAAATGGATCGCTCTTTTGTCATCCGCGTCCAACTCAACTTCCCTCGGCACACCTTGCTCCCGCACAAAGACACGCAAACGGATTGAAAAGGCTTTTTTTAACTCTTTATCGGAGATAACCCCTTTAACCTTGATTAGGGCCGCCACTGTGGCAACCCCCCTCTTCCCGCTCCGGCACTCTCCGCCTGGGTTTCATAAACTCACCTTCTCACTGTAGAGATCATCAATGAAGCCACTTGCCTTAAGTTGCTCTAAAAAGCGCAGGTCAAACAGGTCTAAAGGTTTAAGACTCTTTGCCCGCTCATCGGACACGGAAACGGCATCAATGAGAGCTCGCACTGACTCTCCATTGGGAACAGGAAGCGGTTTCAATTGAGCGGCAAACGAGTCGTACATCGTTTCAAGAGCCCCTGGATCAGCGTTGGTCAAATATTTTTTCATGATGGCAACGCTCTCTGTCCGATGGCTTAGAAAGTAGTGGATCGCCGTCAAGTAGCCTTTAATGAAGCGCCTCATCGCTTCCTCATCCTTTCTGATTATCGTTCGGGTTGTCATTAATAGTGATGAAACCACAGGAACCTCTTTGAGGTCGATAACTTTGAGCCCAAGTTTCTTGGCCTGGGCAGCAATTTCGGGATTTAAAGGCGCGCCCTGGACCAGATTCTTGGAAAGAGCTACCACCCTTTCAGGTGAAAATCCGGCCGCCACTATCTGAACGTCCTTTAGCGGATCGAGGCCAGCCCGCCGCAAGACTACGCGAACAATGAGATCTGATCTTCTGCCCAGCCCGGATACCCCAATTTTTTTCCCTTTGAGATCTTTAACCGCAGTGATATCGGATGATACCCCAAGGTCGTACTGTTCCATCCTCACATGAGAGCCGAGAAAGACGATATCCGCTCCTTCCAGTATCGGCTGGAGAATAGGCAGGGGGTTGCCAAAGCCTATAACAAAATCGACCCCAAGGAGGGCCTGAGTCCCGCCAGTGAGGGCATCCTGGATAAAGACCTCTTCTATTTCGATGTCGTATTTTTTAAAGAGGCCGGCGTCTATGCCCACATAGGCAACAGCGCTCCCCACCCCCCAGTCGGCATAGGTTAGTCTCAGTTTTTTTAGGCTTTTCGCGGCAACCACAGAGGGTGCACAAAGCAAGAACGCACATGCAACAACGGCAATGGTTACTACAACCGACTTTCTAATTGAGACCATCTACCTTAACCTCCTTCTATCCGCCTACCCAGAAGACGGCGGGCGGCTTACTCCGCCGTAGGTGCCTACGGCTACGAAGGCTGGAGGAGCCTGTGGAGCTTCATTTTAGCTGCAACTCGACTCTTCACGTTGGCCTTTTCCTAGCCTGGACTATATCCCATATCAGTACCGCCTTCCAAGAGGCAAGTCTGCTCCTCAGAAAAGTCCCTGTTGACCCGCACCCCTGACAAATCCGGCAAGCTGGGGATAGACCTCAACTAGAGCGCTGGGCACATCCGCGTTAATCTCCTGACCCACTTCATGCTTCAGCATCAACCCATTCGCCACGGCCTGCCCCCTGGCATGGTTATTGAAGAAAACATAAATCTTCGTCTCCGGAGATTTCTGCGCCAGCTCCCTGATCTTATCCCCAAGGAACTGGATCTCCTCTGGCCCGTAGAAATAATCGTATCTCTCCCACATCTCCCTATGAGTCCACCATTTCTCACGGTTTCTACCGTGCAGGCGCAGATAAAAGATTTCCCCTATGGGCTCAAATTCCTGCTTCACGGATGAAGCAAACTTGGGCTCGTCTATGACAACCCACGCGGCGCTTGATTGATCCAGTAAGGCCCCGGTCTCCTTATTTCTATCGCTCCAGCTCCGGTGGCGAAGCTCCACCGCCTTGGGATAGTCGTTGAAGGCCGTGAGAGCCCAATGAAGCCTTTCCAGATTTTCTTTTGTATAGTGAAAGCCTGGTGGGTACTGAAAGAGCAAAATGCCGAGTTTCCTCGACTCGGCCAGGGGAGCAATCCCCTTTTTGAAAAGATCGATGTCGGCGGCAGTGGGGCTCCCCCACTTCCCTTGTGCTTCTCCGATTCCCTCTCCCAGCTTCATAGGATGGGTGAATTTCTGCCACACCTTGACGGCAAACTCGAAGTCGGAGGGCGTCTTTCTCACCCAGGCTTCGGCCATACCGGCTGCGGGAGGTTTATAGAAAGTTGTATTGATCTCCACGGTGTTAAAAAAAGAGGCGTAGTATTCAAGCTCGCCGAACCTCTTCCCCTTAGTCTTAGGATAGAATACGCAGTGCCAGCCTTTGGGCGGAGGCCCGGGATAGGAATATCCCGAGGTGCCGATTCTAAGTCTCTGTTCAAACTCTTCTCTTGCCATGTGAGAGTCTCTTCAATATCACCCCTCTGGCAACCAAAACCCCGCAGTCGGCCCAAGGGCAGATCTATGGGGGAAGAGCTCCTGCTTCTCCCCCTTTGGAAACCCCATCGGTTAGGCGCCCGCGGCAAGCCGCGAGGTATGCTACTAAGGAATTTATTAGTAAGTAGCCATAAGACAGCCGAAAGGCAACCGAGGGGCGAGACCTGTAGAGCGCGGGCACAGGAGCGTACAGGTTGCCTTCAGGCCCGCACCTGGGGAGTAGGCACCCTCGGAGCGGATGGGGCGGTGGCCGACAAGGCACAGGCCTATTGACCGCGCTCGGAAGGGCTCGGCCCGAGGGTGCCGAGCTTTCAGGAAGAGGAGCAAGATACTTATGAACTCCTTAATAAAAATGAGCTTGAGAGCCGCCTACTTTCGTGCCGTCAACTTGTGGTGAAACTGCTCCAGGGTGCGGCGGGCACGCTCCACAATCGGCCGGTCGATCAGTTGTCCGCCAAAGGAGATGGAGCCATCACCGCGAGCCTGCGCTTCCTCGAAAGCCTTAACCACTTGCTGGGCGTAATCGGCTTCTTCCTGGGTAGGGCTAAAGACGCTGTTGATGGGATCGATCTGGGAGGGATGAATAAGCGACATGCCGGAGAAGCCCAGACGGCGCGACTGCCGGGCGAAACCCCGCAGCCCTTCGGAATCTTTTAAATCCACCCAAACACCATCCACCGCCTGAATATGGGCTGAAGCCGCAGCCACGACCAGCGCGGAGCGGGCGTAGATCATGTCGCACGCTTCACCCTCGCGCACTGTGGGCAGCCCCAATTCCCGACCAAAGTCCTCGGCGCCGAACATCAATCCGATCACCCGCGGGGAACAAGCGGCAATAGCCGGGGCGTTGAGAAGCCCTCTAGGGCTCTCAATGGCAATCAACAATTTGACACTGCCACCTTTAACCTTAAGTTTAGGTTCGCGCTCCTTCAGGATGGCCTCCACCTTGAGCACCTCCTCCGCTGTCTCGACCTTAGGCAATGCCAAACCATCCAGGCCCGGCCTGAGAACCGCCTCCAAGTCCGCATCCATCCGCGCATGGCCGATGTCGTTGATGCGCACAAAGCGGGTGGGGGAGTTGGGAAGTCGCTCGAGGCCCAACGTCTCTGCAATGAGCTTCCGTGCTGTATCTTTTTCGCTCGGGGCCACGCCATCCTCGATATCGAGCATGATAGCGTCGGTGTTAAGCCCGAAGGCTTTGTCAATCATCCGCTGCCTGTGCCCGGGCACAAACATCCAGGAACGTTTCAAATCCATTTCGATATAACCTCTTTACTTTCAGGCGGGAGTTGCCGAGGATTGAAGAAAACAGCGTATCAAATTATATCGACCACGGGGTTTGCAACCCCGCAGTCGACCAAGGGAAGAGCTGCCGCTTCTCCCCTTTGGAAACCCCATCGGTTAGGCGCCCGCGGCTAGCCGTGGGGTATGCTAATAAATCAATTCGACTTAACTCAGAATGACGTGATCTCCTTTTGCATCGGTGTCAAGGCCTTAGCCACACCGATCATACTGTTCCTAGTCACCAATCCGGCCAAATCTTCCTCACTCAGGTTCTCGGTTCCCTCTGGACGCGTTGCAATCACCAGGTAACGAGTCTCCGCGGTACTGTCGACAACGCGGACTTCCACTCCCTCGGATAATTCCAATCCCATCTCTTTGAGTACCCTGCGGGGATCGACGACTACCCGGGATCTGTACGTCGTGCTCTTGTACCATTCCGGCGGCTGTCCCAAGAGTTGACGGGGATAACATGAACACAAGGTGCACACCACCACATGGTGGACACTATCCGTGTTCTCCAACGCGACGAGTTGATTCGCCGTTGACATATCGATTCCCAGCTCTTCCGCTGCAGCCTTTCCGTCCTCCAGCAACCGCTTTTTGTATTCCGGATCCACCCAAGCGCGCGCCACGACCCTCGATCCCCGGTGGGGCGAGATCCCTTCGTTTTCCTCGACCTTCCGCCGTACCTCGTCCGTCGTGATAATCCCCTTCTCCCTCAAGAGATTACTTAAGGCGATCACCCGCTTCTCAAAAGGAGTCATCTTGTGCTCTTCCATAGAAATAGGATTGTTCGTGTGAAATTGTTCAAACACACTCTCATGGTCATGATCGTGGTCATGAGAATGCTGTTCGGCCTCTCGAGCTAACCGGATTACATCTTCCTGGCTGACAACCCCTTTTTCCCTCAGGAGATTCCCTATGGCAGATGCGCGCTTCTCAAAATAGCTCGGCTCATGCTCTTTGGACACATCGACATGGCTGAGTTCACTACCTCGCACGTCCTTCGTCGCTTTAGACATGATTCCCCCCTTAGTTATAAAAAAAGGTTCAGCCGCTATCGTGACTCCAGCCAATGCTCAAAAAGATCAGCATAAATCTTGTTCACTCCTGCGGGAGTCGGCCGATCATTCCATACGTGTTTCAAATCAAATTCGACACAGTAGAGGTTCACCTTGGGGAGACCATCCTTGCCGTAGGCCAACTGTTCCGGGTTCTTAAAGCTCCCCCGTATACTCGCTACCACACCCATTTTTCCCCGGAGATAAAACGGTGTCCGGATATGACTCAACGCCTGCAAATCATTGACACGAACCGAATCACCCACTTTGAAATGAAACGACAACTCCACTCCGCTCTGTCTATACCAAGTTTTCTAAAAAGACTAGACCGCAATTCTCACCAGCCCACGACTGCGGGAGCGCATCTACCCGAATCTACGGCGTTGCGCTCGGACAAAGGGCTCGACGTACTGTAAAGTACGCCTGCGTGCTTTGTCTCTCGCGCGCCTTGTATCTCCGGACATCTACGTGTCCTCGATTCGCGCTCCCGCGAGAAACACGGTCTAGCGAGACCGGTGAGCAATAGAGACTAGCTTTATGCATCAAAGAATGGTATTTTTTGAGCTATAAAAACATTAAATCTACCAAGAACAAGTTTCGGTAATCAAGGCCTGAAGCATAAAGTCTGGATTTATTAATCAAAACATGGCATTATTTGAGTTATAAGGGAGTATTTTATAACTCATGGACGCTGAAAACAGATGGAACTGGCAGCAGGACGACTGGCCCCGGTTCCGCCTCGACAAGCCGGCCCTCGCGGAAAGGGAGGCGAAGTTTCTGCTTCACGGCGGCCTTCTGCTGGGCGCGCTCCTACATATCGGCGACAACGACAAAAGCGCGCTGACCGTCGACCTCAT
>JAPUHZ010000311.1 GCA_027297485.1 Deltaproteobacteria bacterium | reverse complement strand
CATCGAGGCTAACGACGAATTAGATCCTCAAACCGTCTTCAGTGGAAAGTTTTTTGAGGCGGCAGTTGGGTTCCGGTCCAATAACTTGGGAGGTGAACTGGATGAAGCGAACAGGGAGGAGAGAAAGGACAACCGGGACTTTCTGCGAGTACACAAAATGATCAGGTTGGTGCCCGAGGATGAGGCCGCAGCCATTGTTCATATCCGCTCAAATGGAGTCATATGGCCCCCTGAGACGTGATATCGGGCCTCCTATACCAGTACTGGTGTGGGGATGGGTGGCGGTGGGGAGTTCAACATTCACACGGAACACTACCACTCACACCCCGCCACTCACCCTTACCGAGGAGGGATTAAGAGTAATCACAGCACAAAGCGATTGAATTCTCATGCCCCTTCACAAACTGGCAAATGGGGAGTGAGGCATGAATGGTATGCGCCTTGGATTAGCCTCCGGGCGCGGGATAGGGGTGGGCAATAGAACTTGTATTTTGGGATTTAAGGGCATGGACAGGTCAGAGAAGGTAAACGAGGATAGGGAACTCTCCAAAGATGCGTCAGCAAAGAGTCCACGCTTTGTGAAGGGTATGTCTAGAGCCTGTTCCAACCCGTTTTGTAGGCTGGAATTTATTCCCAAGAGAAAAGACCAGCGGTTTTGTAGTCAGAAGTGTAAAGAGAGTTTCTTCAAAGTGAAGTATGCGCTTTTGACCTTGGCCCCCTACTTTAACGTGGACCTTGGGGAAGAGCCAGGAGAGTAAATGGTCCCTAATTCCAAGGAGGAAAGTTAAAACATGGCTTCATATTTTGGTGCCCGCTGTATCGCCCGGAGAATGGGCTGGCGGTCACCTCAAACACCCATTAACAGGCATGAGCGAAGAGGAGAACCGAATCCTTTTCCGATGTTTCCTTGGCCGAGGGGAAGAGACTGGGTCTGGTACACGTCTGACGAACTGGTCTTTTTATGGGAGCGGCGCAAGGCCGAGTTAAGTCGGCACTGGAGGATAACTCGAATAAGATTGCCACGGAGAAAACACAGGAAAAAATTACAAGATGGCTTCGCCGATGGACATAGGGATTGGACGCTTGAAGCGCTTAGCGGGGGAAGAGAAAACGACCGATACACGAGAGAGGCGTTGACACCGATAGAGAGGGTATGGATCTCGCGGAATGAGGGCAAATAACACTCCTATCCTAAGCTGGTAAGGAGGTGAGCTATGGAGACAAACAGAGAGGCCTGCATAAGGGCTCTAAATGAAGCCTTGGAAACAACCCATCAGATGGCAAAGGAGCATAGGCAGAAAATCAAAGATAGTCGCTACAAGTCCCCAAGGGCGCTTGAGCTTGCGGCCAAACAGATCGCAGATAATCTCCAGGGGCTAAAAAACATGTGGCACCTTTTGGACATGGGGAATCAGATCATCCATGAACCACGAGACGCATAACCCCTCCCTTCTTGGTGAGGCCCTGCTAGAAACGATCCGCCAGGCCGTAGGGGAGGCGATCAGGGCGGCTCAGGGTCAGAATGGCTACAGGGAGCACTGCTTACTTACTGCTGAGGACCTAGCAGGACACCTCAAGGTCCCTGTCTCCTGGGTTTACGAACAATCCCGCCAGGGCAATATCCCAACCCACAGGCTTGGCCGATATATCCGCTTTAATCTCTATGAGGTACTCACCAGCCAGAAAAAAGATTAGGCCGCCCCAACTTTCTTCTTGACTTCTTCTCTATAAGGATATACTGGTATAAGTATGCCAAAGGGGAAGAAAGGAGGTGAATGGGTGAAAAAGACAACCCCCACTCTCGTCATGGAAGAGTCCTTGTGGTTCGACCTTAAGGACTACGCCACAAGGCACAGGACCACAGCCAGTGAAATCATCGGCAGGCTGGTGGCTGGTTATCTTAAAAAGGCCAAGAAAAAAGGAGGTGATTAGAAATGGCCTGTGTAAAAAAGCGCAGAGGCAAATGGGTTATTGACTACCGGGACACTAACGGGAAAAGGCGTTGGGAGACGGTAGAGGGCAATCGGGAGGACGCGGAATTAAGGATGTCCGAGATAATAGGCGGCGGGAAGAAGCCAGTGGACCGAAAGGCAATCTTTAAGCAATGGGCGGAGCATTGGCTAGAGACGGAAGCCAAGCCAAGGCTGAAAAATTCCACTTATCTGGAATACAAGGCCGTATTGGAGAACCATCTATATCCATTTTTTGGATCTATGCGTTTCTTCAAGGTGAGGCGCGAGGATGTGAAGAGGTTTATAGCCGTCAAGGTGGCGGCAAAAAAAAGCCGATCCACCGTCAAGAACATGGTGGCCCCGCTACGGGCTATGTATTACGACGCCATAGAAGACAACGTGGCGACATCCAACCCGGCGGTGAGACTCAAGAAGTATTGGCCGTCCAAGGAAGACGGAAAAAAGACAAGGCCAAAGCCCTTGAACCGTGAAGAAATCCAACATTTGTTGGCAACGGTCAAAGCAAAAATGCCGCACTACTATCCGTTGTTTCTTACGGCAGCCAGGACCGGACTACGCTTAGGTGAACTCATCGCGTTAAAGTGGGAATGCATCGACTTTCACGGGCGATTTATCGACGTGAGATACGGGTGGAGTCGAGGGGAAATTAGCAGCACCAAAAACAAGAAGGCCCGCGAAGTCCACATGAGTCAGCACTTGACGATACACTCCAGTCTTTGTTGCTAAGGAGGAAGGCAGAGGCCCTTAAAAATGGAACCGGAGAGATCCCTGAGCTTGTCTTTTTGACACCTGGTGGCACACGGCTAGACGAAAACAACTTCAGAAAGCAGGTTTTTCACCGAGCATTAGGCCTTATTGGATTACGTCGGGTCCGTTTCCATGATTTTAGACATTCCTTTGGCAGCCTTCTGATCGAGCAGGGCGAGGATCTGAACTACATCAAAGAGCAGCTTGGACACCACAGCATTACACTCACGGTTGACACCTATGGCCATAGGCTCAGAGATGATCGAAGGGCGGTTGATGGCCTGGATCAGGTAAAAGACTCCGACTTTTCAGGCCATCCCGATAAGGTGGTAGCAGAAAGGTAGCAAATGGTAGCAGAAAATTGGAAAGAAGGGCAGATTATGGCGTGTAAGTTACTGAAATATATGGCGCGCCCGGAGGGACTCGAACCCCCAACCTACAGATCCGTAGTCTGTCGCTCTGTCCAATTGAGCTACGGGCGCCTAAAAAACTGGCGGAGAGAGAGGGATTCGAACCCTCGGTACCCTTTTGGGGTACACGCGCTTAGCAGGCGCGCGCCTTCGACCGCTCGGCCATCTCTCCGTTCAACTTAATGCAAAAGGCAAAAGTAATAATGGACCCTGGGAGATCAATCCCAGAAACGAACATTCATGAGTCAGGCTCTTCGATTACGAGTGCTACCTACAGCATCCGAAATCTCTCATTTTGCCTTTTTCCTTTTGATTTTTTCCCTCTATATATGACTGGCGGAGGGGGCGAGATTCGAACTCGCGGTCCACGCAGTGGACGCCGGTTTTCAAGACCGGTGCCTTAAACCGCTCGGCCACCCCTCCATTTTCACAGCGATCAG